>DASUUD010000163.1:0-2184 GCA_036374255.1 Solirubrobacterales bacterium
GCGTCATTGGGCCTGCGGGTGTCTCGCCGGTGCTTCGCCGACTGCTTCCATGCAGTAACGTCGTTGCACTGGCTCTGCACCTGCAACGGTCAGACCGGTGCATTCTCGCTCGCTGGGCTTTCGCTTTTCCTTCCTCGCGACTCGATTCGGAGGGCAAGGAGGCAAGAGATAGGGCTGTCCCAACCAGCAGCACGACTACGGGGCGAGTTCGATCACGCGGATGGCAATCACAGGGCCGACCCAAATGACCGAGACCCGTCGTTACCGGATGCGGACCCCATTCGCCTCAGGGCGAAACCAATCAATGCGCCCACCAAGAGAGGAAGCAAGCAATGCCTACGATCATCGTCATGAGCACATCAACCACCCAGCACAACAGCGCAGTCACCCTTCGGGAGGACGTTCAGCCGGCACACCTGGAAAGCGAGCATCATGCGGCCCAGCTGATCGAGCGGCTTGGCTGGGCGGTTACCGATGCAGAGGCCGAGGAAGGCTCAAGGTCCTAGGCGATCGCACCGTAGCGGCCCCGCAACCCCACGGCGCTGGCCGGCTGTGGAGGCAGCCGAGAGTCGCCGCAATGAGTCTCATTTGACGATCCTGAAAGCGGCGCGTCTGACCGAGTCGCCGGCTCGGCCGACGAGCCTGTACCTGCCGGGCCTCAGCGCTTTGCCCCGGACGCGGCCGGAGAACCTGAAGGAGTTCCGCCCCGCGGCGCCCTGGTGGGCGAAGCCGCGTTTCAGTGCCCTGAAGCGGGTGCACCTCCTCTTCTTGCGGTTGCCGGGCCTCTGCTTCCTGCATTTGCCGCCGACCCGCCGACCCTTCAGCGCACGCTGAACCGTGAAGCTGACGGTGGTCGCGGCAGTGAGGGAGTAGCGAACCGTCGAGCCGGCCTTGGCCCTCCGCCGTTTCGCCGCGCTGACGATCGCGCCGCCGCGTTTCCGCGGCTTGAATGATTTCGGGGAGACGGCAAGCGAGGTGAGCATTCCCGATGGCGGGAGCGGGGGCGGGACGAACTCGTAGGCGCCGATGTCGGGGGCCGACCCCAGCACCCGCGGATTGCCGGCCAAATCGAGGGCGCCCAGCTCACCGGGCGCTCCGGCGTCGATCGTGGGCGAGCCCGGCGCCGGGCGGTAGTCACCGGACGCGGCATTGACGAACAGCGGCGGCGCGGTCTGATTCGCCGAGCCGCTGATCGCGCCTTCGGTCTCCGCTATCGCGCTGTCGAAGTTGGAGTTGGAGACGACGATGCGCCCTGTTCCTCCGGTCTCTTCAGTACGCAGGTCGGAGGCGCCCTCGGCGATGGAGTTGGCCAGGGTGAGCGTGTGGGTCCCGGCACTCATGGCGCTGTACCTGGATTGGATCCCCGCCGAGTTCCCGCCGGATGCGATCGCGGTCACGTTGGTGACCGTGGAGCCGGTCGACCCCCCCGTTCCCAGTGACTCCAGCCCGAGTGAATTGATCCCCCGGCCTTGGAGAAGGCTGTCTCGGACAATGCAGCCCGGAGAGACGACCGCGCCGGCCGCCCCTTCACCGATGCCGGTCGCGCTTATCCGTTCCAACCTGGATCCGGTGCTCGAGCAGCGCACGCCGACTCCCTCGGTCTCTTCGTTCTGGACTTCCAGATAGCTGAGGCCGACGCCTTCGCCGCTGAGGTTGATCGCCGGCAACCCCCCGAGCGTGGCGAACACTCTCGGCATCGGCCCTCCGAAATCGCCGTGCAGTTGCAGCCCCGTATGGACGACGTTGAGCGGCGCGCCGGAGATCGTGTAATCGCCGGCCGCCACGATCACCTCGTCTCCGTTGGACGCCCCGTTGGAAGCTTCGGCCAGCGAGCAAGGTTCCTGCTGGGTACATGTGCTCCCGGTGCCGTCCGGCGCGGCGTATCGCTGCTCTGCCTGCGCAGCGGTGGCGCCCAGCAACAGAGCGAGGCTCACTGCCAGGCCGATCGCGAGGCGCATCGGACGATGGTACCCCCCGCTCGGTGAGCAATCGTGCATGTCTCCCGCCCTTACGTGTCGTCCGTGCGACCCGGGCGGTCAGGAGGCCGACGGTCAGGCTCCGTCAGGCGGAGTGGGGGGTGATCAGCGCGACCGGCACCGAGAGGCCCGCGGAGCGTCGCAGGGTGGCGATCCGGCGGCCGGGCTGGACGGCGGGGCGGATCTCGCTGACGCGATCGCCGAGCGC
>DASUUD010000164.1:0-2668 GCA_036374255.1 Solirubrobacterales bacterium
CATCCGCCGTCGAGGGTTTGGAGGTGGCGACGGCGCCGTCGCTCGTAGACGGCGCGCTGCACGTAGAGCGTCGTCAGGCCCGCCAGCACGATCGCGGACAGGTTGATCGCCAGCTGCCCCATCGCGCCCACCCAGTTGGACCAGTCGGAGACCGCGGCGGAGACGCCGATCGCAGCGGCCGCCGGGATCGTCGTCACCGAGATCAGCACTCCGACCAGCGCCCCCGACTTGGCCGAGGTCAGCGACAGCATCCCGGCCATTCCGGCGAACAGGGCGACGATGAAGGAGAAGGTGCCCGGTTCGGAGATGAATTCGGTGAGCGGGTGGTCGTCGAGGCTGAAGTCCGGCCCGACCAGCCCCGTCGCCTGCGCGAACAGTGCGAAGAGAAAGGCGGCGGTGATCCCGGCCGGGAAGCCGACCGCGAGGGCCAGCAGCGAGCGCAGCCCGGGGTCGCGGCGGCGCTCGACCGCGGCCACGCAGATCCCGGCCAGCGGCCCGAACTCCGGCCCGACCACCATCGCGCCGATGATCAGGATCGGTTGCCCGAGCATCACGCCGACCGAGGCGATCAGGCAGGCGAGGACGATGAAGGCCAGGAAGTTGCCGTTCAGCTCGCTGCTCTCCGAGGTGCGCGACTCGACCTCCTCCCAGACGACCGCATTGCCGGACAGGCCCGGGGCGGCGCGTTCGGCACGTTCCGCCGCCTCGGAGACCTGCGACTCGACCTCCTCGATCGAGATCGAGCCCTCCCGCTGGATCCCGAGGTCCCTCAGGTCCTGAATCACGACACTGGCGTCCTCGCGGGCAACGTCGCAGAGGATCACATCGCCTCGCGGTTTGCGGGCAGCGCCCTCGAACTGCGCCAGGCTGGAGACGCTCGGCGTCGCCTCGAGCAGGCCGACGACCTTCTCGGATCGCTCGGCGGGGGCGACGATCCGCAGGTGGATCATGCGGCGCAGGGTATCCACGCCCGCCGTCGCTTAGTCTCGACTGCCGTGCTGACCGACTACCACCTGCACCTTCGCCCCGACGAGCCCGACACGCCGCCCGAGCGCTACTTCACGGCGGAGAACGTCGAGCGCTACCGCGCCGCGGCGGCGCGGGCGGGGATCGAGGAGCTCGGCGTCTCCGAGCACATCCACCGCTTCAGCCAGTCGCTCGGCCTCTGGCGCCACCCCTTCTGGGAGGAGGAAGCGCGCGACGACCTCGACGGCTACTGCGAGTTCGTCCGGGGCGAGGGGCTGCGGTTGGGGATCGAGTGCGACTTCGTCCCCGGCGCCGAGGACCGCACCGCGAACCTGCTGGGGGCGCGCGACTTCGACTACGTGGTCGGGTCGGTCCACTTCGTGGGCGACGTCGCGGTCGACCACCAGGGCTTCGACATCTGGGAGGGGAGCGGCGACCCCGACCAGGTCTGGCGACGCTACTTCGCGGCCCTCGCCGAGTGCGCGCGCAGCGGCCTCTTCGACATCCTCGCCCACCCCGACCTGGTCAAGGTCTGGGGCAGCGGCCGGCCGCGGCCCGAGGGCGACCTCCGCGCCTACTACGAGCCGGCGGTGGAGGCGATCGCCGAGAGTGGCATCGCGGTCGAGGTCTCGACCGCCGGCCTGCGCAAGCCGGTCGGCGAGCTCTACCCGGCGCCGGCCTTCGCCGAGATGTGCGTCGAGGCCGGAGCCGATTTCGCCCTCTCCTCCGACGCCCACCTGCCCGAGCAGGTCGGCTTCGCCTACGAGCAGGCGGTCGAGCTCCTCAGCGGCCTCGGGGTCAACGAGATCTGCGCCTTCGAGGGGCGCCACCGCCGTCTGGAGCCGCTCGGCGCGGGGCTCCGGGAGAATCGGAGTTCATGACCCCGGTCGGGATCGGCTACGACAGCCACCGCTTCGCCGAGGGCCGCCCCCTGATCCTCGGCGGGGTGGAGGTCGAGCACGAGGCGGGCCTCAGCGGCCACTCGGACGCCGACGTCCTCACCCACGCGGTGATCGACGCGCTGCTAGGCGCCGCCGGACTCGACGATATCGGCACCCTCTTCCCGGACAACGACCCGCAGTGGGAGGACGCCGACTCGATCGACCTGCTGCGCACCGTGGTCGGGATGGTCAGCGGCCGCATCGTCAACATTGACGCCACCGTGGTCTGCGAGCGCCCGCGTCTCGCCCCGCACCGCGCCGAGATGGAGCGGATCCTCGCCGAGGCCACCTCGGCGCGGGTCAGCGTCAAGGCGACCACCAATGAGGGCATGGGCTGGGTGGGGCGCGGCGAGGGGATCGCCTGCATCGCCGTTGCTTCGGTGGGGAGCGAATAACCTTCCCTTTCCAATGGGTGCCGTGAGGTCCATAGCGTCGAGCGCGCGCCGCGCGGTCTCGGACAAAGCCTTCGAGGTGAGGGTGCTGCGCGAGGCCGGGGTGCTCGGCCTGATGCGCCCCGACAAGGCGGCGCAGATCGGCCTCACCTTCCTGCGCTGGGGGGCCTCCCCGGCCACCGGGATCGCCGCGGCGGCCATCCACCACTCCGACGAGCCGGCGCTGATCGACGAACGCGGCATGCTCACCTTCGAACAGCTCCACCGCCGCTCCAACGCCCCCGCCCACGCCCTGGAGGGGATGGGGATCGGCTACGGCGACGGGGTCGGGGTGATGTGCCGCAACCACCGCGGCTTCATCGAGACGAC
>DASUUD010000165.1:0-6254 GCA_036374255.1 Solirubrobacterales bacterium
CGCTCCGGCTCCAGCCCGTCGCCGCCTACGAGGATCCGCGCGTCTCGGAGACCCTCCAGGTGACCGCCCTGCTCGAACGCAGGGGCGCGGAGCTCGAGGCATCGGGGTTGACCCCGGCGCCCGCCCCCCTCGACATCCTGGAGGACGCCGCCGACAATTCGCTTGGCCGGTTCCGGCGCGCCCGCCTGACGATCAGTTGCTCCTATCACGTGGCGCTGAGCTCCCTGCTCGCCGGCATCCCGACGATCCTCCTCGCCGAGAACCCCAATTACGAGCAGAAGGCCGCGGGGTTGCGGGACCTCTTCGGGCTCGAACCCGGCCTGGTCGGCGTGAGCGTGGCGGAGGCCGACGCCGAGGCCGCCGCGGCGGTGCTGGTCGACGGTGCGCCCCGCAGCTCCCTCGTCGCGCATCTCCGCGCCCGGTCGCGCCGCGTCGTGGACCGCCAGGAGCGTGGGCGGGCGACGGTCGTCGAGGCGCTTGCCGCTGGGCTCGCCGCCGCAGGGCCGGCGGGGGTCGGCTCGAGGGCGCGGCGCAGGCTGACGGGGCTGCGGGGGATGCCCCGGTCGCTCAGGCGCGGGGGCGTTGGGCCCTCTCGGCGCTCACCATCTCATCCGGGTCAGTAGGCGCCGTCGCCGCGGACGATCGCCCGTGGGGTGCGCAGCAGGATCGCCAGGTCGCCGGCGATCGAGAGGTTGTCGAGGTAGTCGCGCTCCATCGCCAGCCGCTCCTCGAAGGTGAGGTCGCTGCGCCCGTAGACCTGCATCGGGCCGGTCAGGCCCGGCTTCACCGCCAGCCTGGCCCGCTGCCGCTCGTCGTAGAGGGCGACCACGCTCTCCTCCTCCGGGCGGGGCCCGACCAGCGACATGTCGCCGCGCAGCACGTTGAACAGCTGCGGCAGCTCGTCGGCGCTGCTGCGCCGCAGCAGCCGCCCGACCCTGGTCACCCGCGGATCGTCGGGGATCTTGAACGCCGGCTCCTCCAGCTCCTCCAGGTCGACCAGCTCCGCCAGGCGCTCCTCCGCGTCGGCGACCATCGTGCGGAACTTGACCATCGTGAACGGCTCGCCGTCCTTGCCCGCCCGCGTCTGGCGAAAGAGGACTGGGCGCCCCGAGTCGAGCAGGGTGAGGATCGCGATCGTCAGCAGCAGCGGCGAGAGGAGTGTGAGCAGCGTGGCCGCGACGACGATGTCCATCGCCCGCTTCATCGCCATCGTCGAGCGCGGCGGGTCGGAGAAGCGGAAGTCGAGGACCGGCAGCTCGGCCAGCCGGTTCAGCTCGATCCCCGGCCCCAGCAGGCCGTAATGCCGGGGTAGGAAGGTGAGCCCGAGGCCGATCGCCTTGCACTCCTCGATCAGCTTCTCAGCGTCCTCCTCGCCCATCACCTGTTCGGTGACCACGACCCGTTCGACCGAGTGCTCGCGCGCCACCCTGGAGATATCGGAGATCGAGCCGAGACGGGGCAGCTCCGAGGAGAGGTTGGCGTCGACCGGCGCCAGGTAGCCGACCAGGCGCAGGCGCGTCTCCGGATGTGTGGAGAGGCGACGCGCCACGATGTCGGCGGCGCCCGGGGGGCCGATCATCAGCCCGATCGAGGCGCCGGCGAGCCGTCCCCAGAGGAATCGCAACACGGCCCGCAGCACGAAGCTCCCGCCGAGGAAGCCGAAGCCGACGATGATCGCGCTCCCCGCGGAGAGGGGCCCGACGGGGCTCAGCGCGAGGAGGCCGTCGAGCGCCAGGGTGCCGAGGGCGCTGGCGGAGATCAGCGAGGGAAGCTCGTCGAGCGTGCTGTGGCGGATCCGGCGGTGATCGTTGTCGTAGAGGCCGTGCAGCTTGACGACCAGGATCCAGGCCGGGCTGAAGAGGATCGCCCAGAAGAGGGCGGCGACGTCGGTCTCCACGGTCGCCGCGGTGGCCACGCAGAGCGCCCCGGTCAGAGCCAGCCAGTCGCCGAAGGCGAGCAGGCGCCGCAGCAGCGGTCCGCCTTGCCGGGCGGTCGCCGTCCGCTCGGGCTCGCGCGGAGGTGTTGTGCCGCTCGTCGGTGGGGCGGTCGCCTGCACCGGGGGCCGAGCGCTCGCCGCCTTGCCGCTGGTGTCGCGTGTCTCCCGGGTCATCGCTCGATCACCCGCAACCCAGCTTCGTCCGCAGGCAGGCGGCACGCGGGTTCAGCTCCCGGGCTCGTTCGAGATCGGCGTCGGCGGCGGCCTTCTCCCCCGCCATGCGCTTCGCCTTGGAGCGCAGGTAGTACCACTGCCAATTCTGGTCCTCGCGGTCGATTGCCTCGGTGTAGTCGTCGATCGCGTCGCCGTAGTCGCCCTGGAGTTCGGCGAGCAGGCCGAGCTGCACGTAAGGGGACGCCGCCCACGGCTCGATCGAGCGGGCGCGGTCGGCGTGTTCCACCGCCTCGGCGAGGTTCTGCTCCGCCGCGGCGCTGCGGCTGGCCTCGATCTCGCGCTCCACCAGCAGGGGGCCGACCAGGGCGATCGCGGTGACCCAGGCCACGGCCAGGCCAACCGCCGCCAGCCCCCAGCGACGTCCCTCCTCGCCGGTTCGGCGCTCGCCGCGGGGGGAGAGCTGCGCGCAGCGGGCGGCCACCACGAGGCCGCCGCAGAGGAAGAAGACGACGCCGATGCCGGGCAGCTCCCACAGCCAGTCGAGGCCGGCCGCGACGGCGAAGGCGAGGAGCGCCGCCAGCAGGGCTGCATGCAGCTCCCTTCGCGGGCCCGCGGCGGCGCGCCATGCCATGAAGCCCCACCAGAGCAGCCCCCCGACCAGGCCCACCACCAGGATCCCGCCGACGATCCCCAGCTCGGCGAAAGACTCGAGGTAGAGGGAGTGCGCGTCGTGCAGCGGCTGCTCGATCGAGCGGTGGCGCTCCCAGGCGAACTCGTAGGTCCCGGCCCCGATGCCCCGGACCGGCTCTTCGCCGAAGCTGTCGACCGCAACGCGCCAGAAGTCGTGGCGCCCGGCCCCGCTCAGGTTGGAGAAGTGCGACTCCGGCTGGGTGGGAAATTGCAGGTCGGAGTCGGTGAACTGGTCCCAGGCGCGGCCGCCGACCGCGGCGGTGGCCCCGATCGCCAACACCGCACCGCCCAGGGCCGCGGCTCTGAGGACAGCCGGGCTGCGCGACAGATCCACCGCCCTTCCGGTCAGTCTGCCCTCGCGCGACTCCAGCCGGCGCAGCACCGCGAACAGGAGCAGGCAGAGGGCGATTCCGCCCAGCAGAACCAGCGCCACGGTCGCGCCCTGGTCGACGATCGCCTGGTCGGAGAAGTTGTCGGCGAGGCTGCGCCGATCCTGGACCGCCAGCACGGCCGGCAGGGCGCCCAGTGCGCCGATCGCCAGGGTGGCGAGCAGCCAGAGCCGGTCCCTGGAGAGGGCGATCACCACGCCGGCCGCGATCGCGAGCGCCACCAGCCCGCCTCGCGAGTAGGTGAAGTAGAGGGCGAGGAGGGTCGCCGGGATCGCCCCCACCGAGATCCAGCGCAGCGCCGTCCAGGCAGAGTGCCTGCTTGCCCAGAGCAGCATTGCGACCGCGATCCCGAACATCACCCCGTTCGCGTTCCAGTAGCCGAGCGGATAGCGCAGTCGGGGCCCGCCGCTCACTGTGATATCGAGCACATTGGGCAATAGCCTGCTTGCCAGGGCCAAAATTGCGACCCCGGCGACCGCGACGGTGAGGCCTTCAGCGAAACGTTGGCGCCTCTCGTCGGTTTGGGCGATGAGGAATGCGGCAAGAAAGACTCCGAGGTAGACAAGCACCCGGTCCGCCTCGATCACGCTCAGCTCCACCGAGCCCGACCAGAAAGAGGAAAGTGCAGAGAAAAGCGCCAGTCCGCCGATCAGACCGGCCGTCCAGTAGAGCGGGGGTCCGAGCCTCGCGGTCGAGGCTGCGCCGAACACGAGCAGGACGACCACTGTCAGCCAGACGGCGAGCCCCGCGATGTGGCGGGTCGTCGCGTCGAACCCGCCACCGCTCAGAGCAATTCCCCCAATCAGCGCCAATGGCGCAAGCAGCGCCGCCGTTTGGTCTAACCTTGCGCGCGATGAACGGGACCCGACCCACCCCGGCCCAGGCTTTGGTCTGGGCGCTGTCATTACTGGCTCTGCTGGCATTTGCTCTCTTTCCGATTCTTGCTCGCGCCGACTCCGGCGGCGTCCAGTATTCGGACGCACCGCCTACTGTCTACGGCGACAGCCCCCCGGCCGGCAAGGGTGGAGCCGAATCCCCGGCAAAGTCGTCCGCCGCGTCAGGCGGAACGGGCAGTCCGACGAGTGAGTCAAATGGCTCGGCCAGCGGCTCGTCATCTGCGAAAGGCTCATCCACGAGTTCGAAGGGCTCCGGCGCCCTGGGGACGGGCGACTCCCGCCAGCAGGGTAGCCCAGGCGACGGCACCGCCGGCGGATCGCTCGGGGGTGGGAAGCCGCTTGACGAGGTCGGTGGGGCGCCCGGGTCCGAGTCCGGTGACGGAACGTCGCCTCTTGTTCCGATCCTGATCGCGATCGCCATGCTCGCGGCGATCTCCCTCGGCGCGTTGACCATGTGGCAGCGCCGCCAGCAGCGCGGCGCAGCCGGAACCCCCGCTCCCCGGAAGGCGGGCTAAGGGGATGGCTAAGAGCGAGTTCCGCCCCACGGGGCGGATAACAGCATGGACCGCTGCCGTGGCGATCGCCACCCTCGCCTTCGCCGCTTCCCCGGCTTCTGCGCCCGCGGTCCCCGGCAAGTTCTGGGGCGTGGTTCCACAGGAGATCCCGACCGCGGAAGAGTTTCAGCGGTTGAAGCGCGGGGGTGTGGACAGCATTCGCATCCCGGTGCTCTGGGCTGGAGTCCAGCCGACCAGGAACGGGCCTTTAACCTGGTCCGAAGTCGACGCTCTGGTCGGTGCTGCGGCTACGGCGGGCATCGAGGTGCTGCCCTTCCTCACCGGCGCGCCGACCTGGGCCGTGCCGGCGAACCGCCGCTACGGCAGCCCCAATTTCCTGCCGGTCAGGAACGGGAAGCAGCGGTCGGGTTGGAAGAACTTCGCCCGCCAGGCGGTTCTGCGCTACGGGCCCAGGGGAAGCTTCTGGGCGGAGAACCCGGGCGTACCCACCCGCCCGATCCGGACGTGGCAGGTCTGGAACGAGCAGAACTTCATGTACTTCGTCGCCCGGCCGAACCCGGCCGAGTACGGCAAGCTGGTCAAGCTCTCCCATGCTGCGATCCGCGGGGTCGACAAGGGGGCGAGGATCGTGCTCGGCGGCCTCTTCTCCCGCCCCGGCGAGGCGCGACTCAAGCGCAGGCCGCGGCTCGCCTATTTCGCCGCAGATTTCCTCAAGGAGCTCTACAAGAGGACACCGGGGATCAAGGGCAAGTTCCACGGCATCGCGCTGCACCCCTACACGGGAACCTTCAAGCGTCTCGGGCCCTACATCGAAGAAGCGCGCAGCGTGCTCAAGGCGAACCGCGACGCCGGCAAGGGGCTCTGGCTGACCGAGCTTGGTTGGAGCTCCATGCCCCCGACCAAGAAGAACTCCTTCGCCAAAGGCCGCGGCGGGCAGAAGGCGCAGCTCCAGGGGGCCTTCCGGCTTCTGCGCAAGAACCAGCGCAAGTGGCGGGTGCAGAGGGTCTACTGGTTCTCGGTCGGCGACGCCAAGGGAGCCTGCAACTTCTGCGACGGCTCGGGCCTGTTCGCAGACGGCTTCACGCCCAAGCCGGCCTGGTACGCCTTCACCCGCTTCAGCGGCGGCAGGCCGAACTAGCTCCCCGCCCCGACGAGGGGACACGCGAGCCGGCCCCTTCAGCTGACCAACGGGCCGATTGCTGCGGCGATTCGACGCGCGCCGCGGCCTTCCCGGTGTTCCTTATGCATGTCAGGGACGGATAAGGAACACCGGAGCGGCGGCAGCCCCCGGTCCGGGGGCGCATTTGCGCCCGTCCCCGGGGGGCGTAAGATCGGTGGGTTGGGCACCAGGCCGAAAACAAGCGCGAAATCTGACCCATTGGCCCCCTTCAGCGACCCGGTCAGGCGCTGGTTCGAGTCCTCCTTCGAGGAGCCGACCCCCGCCCAGGCGGGCGGCTGGGAGGCGATCTCCAGCGGCGCCAACACACTGATCTGCGCCCCCACCGGCTCGGGCAAGACGCTCGCCGCCTTCCTCTGGGGGATCAACAGACTGGCCCGGGAGCCGAGCCGGGGCGACGGCGTGCGGCTCGTCTACGTCTCGCCGCTCAAGGCGCTCTCCTACGACATCGAGCGCAACCTGCGCGCCCCGCTGAAG
>DASUUD010000166.1:0-10064 GCA_036374255.1 Solirubrobacterales bacterium
AGTCGCGAGGCGGCGCGGATCTCTGCCGAGCGGGAGGACGAAGTTGTCTCGGCCGGGCGCGATTGCACGAGGCGGGGTGGAGCCTAGACGCCCGCAAGCTTCGGCATACCGGGGCCCGATCGGTCAGGATTGGCTCGTGCAGCTGGTCAACGGCGTTCACCACATCACTTTCCTGACCGATGACATGGACCGGCTGGCCGGCTTTTACGAGCGGGTCTTCGACGCCGAGAAGACGCTCGACATGACCGAGGAGGGGGTGCGTCACGTCTTCCTGCGGATCGGCCCGACGACGGTCCTCCATCCGTTCCAGATGCTCGAGGGTCCGGGGCCTCCGCCTCCCGGGCCGATGTTCCGGCGCGGCCGGCTCGACCACTTCGCCCTGCTCGCTCCGTCGGAGGAGGCGTTCAGAGAGCTGCGGCGCCGCATTGTCGCGGAGGGCGCCGCGGACGGGGAGGTCCGGGACATGCGCCGGCTCTGGATCATGGGCTACTTCGACCCTGACGGAGTGGCGCTCGAGGTGATCCTCGAGAGGCCCGGCTTCTCGGATTCCGACGTGCTCGAGCGTCCGGAATGGACAACGGTGCAGATCGACTAGGAGACCGGATCCTCCCGCCGCGCCAGCCAGCGGTCTACCGCGTAGCCACCGAAGGGCACGACGGCGGCCACCAGGACCCAGAGGGTCGTGCGGGTGGGCCAGCCGAGCTGAAGGCGGAGGTTGAGGGCGATCACCAGGTAGGCGATGAACAGTCCCCCGTGGATCGGCCCGAGGATGTGGACGCCCAGCTCGCCTCCCCCGGTTCGTTTCACGACGGCGGCGACCAGGAGCGCCAGAAAGCTGGTCGCCTCGGCCAGGGCGATGCGCCGCATCCCGCTCATCGCCGGGACGCTATCTGAGCTCGTCGATCAACTCGGTGACGCGTCGCTCGATCTCGTCGCGCGTCGCGCGGACCTCATCCAGCGGCCGCCCCTTGGGGTCGTCCAGCTCCCAGTCGAGGTAGCGCCTGCCGGGGATGTAGGGGCACTCGTCGCCGCAACCCATCGTCACCACGACGTCGGCCCACTCGGCGTCCTCGCGGGTAAGCCTGCGGGGGACCCGGGCCGCCAGGTCTATCCCCAGCTCGGCCATCGCCTCGACCACCTCGGGGTGGACTCGATCCGCCGGCGTGGTACCGGCCGAGCGCGCCTCGTGATGGCCGCCGGCGTGGCGTTCGAAGAGCGCCTCGCTGATCTGCGAGCGGCCGGCGTTGTGCAGGCAGACGAAGAGGACCCGGGCCATCAGCCCGCCTCCCCGGTCGATGCGCCCGATAGGGCGGATACGGGACGCCCCTCGTCCCGTCCGCCCGGTGTCGCGGCCGGATCCGGGCCGCGGACGAGCTGGTAGGCGAGGGCGCCGGCGGCCGCGCCGAGGATCGGTCCGATCAGGTAGATCCAGAGGTCGCCGAGCTGACCGGAGACCAGCGCCGGACCGACCGAGCGAGCCGGGTTCATCGAGGCGCCGGTCACCGGCCCGCCGAACAGCGCGTCGAGACCGACCGTGCCGCCGATCGCTATCGCCGCGGCGGCTCCCACCGCACGGGTGTCGGTGGCGACGGCCATGATGACGAACATCAGGATGGCGGTCATAGCCAGCTCATAGACCAGCGCGCTGCCGGCGCCGACGCTCGGCACCGTCGCGCCGAGATTCGCGGGCTCGCTCGGCCAGACCGCGAGCAGGAGGGTGGCCGCGGCGATCGCCCCCAGCAGCTGGGCCGCTATGTAGGAGGCGGCCTCCGCGCGCGGGAAATGGCGGGTGAGCGCGAACGCCAACGTGACGGCGGGGTTGAGATGGGCGCCGGAGAGGTGCCCGGTTGCGTAGACCATCGCCATGATCACCAGCCCGAAGACGAGCGCCACGCCGACAGCGCCCAGCGCGCCCCCGTGCTCGGCATCGGCGACTATCGCCCCGCAGCCGGCGAAGACGAGCGCGAACGCCCCGATCCCCTCGGCGACGGCGCGTCGCAGCAGGTCGGGGCGATCCCTCACGGCTCTCAGGCGAAGACGGCGCGCACCGCGTCGAGCGCGCCCGGGACGAGGCTGAAGTAGCTGTAGGTGCCGCGCGTCTCCCGCTCGACCAGCCCGGCGTCGAGGAGCTGCTTGAGATGGTGGCTGACTGTCCCCTGCGAGAGGCCGAGCAGCGGCTGCACCTCGCAGACGCAGACCGGCTCCCCGCCTGCGCGCAGCAACAGGTTGAGGACCCTCAGCCGGTGCCGGTCGGCCAGCGCCTTGAGCACGCCCTCCAGCTCAGCCGCGCTCTCCTCGGAGAGCGACGCTCCGGTCAGCGGGGTGGAGCAATCAATCAGCGCGAGCTCGGTCACCTGCCGCGACCCTATCAACCTTCATCGACAGATCTCGATGAATCAGACCCACCTCGTCTGGCTCGACCGCATCCGACCCAACCCGAGCCGTCCGCCCCTCTCTCTACCTTGAATCGCACCATGAGTCAGCAGGCCTTGAGTGATCTGGCAGGGGAGGGGCCGGCGGAGGGGGAGGTCTCTCCGCGGGTCGTGCTTCGCGACCTGCGGGACGGCCAGCGCGTGAAGGGCGTCTTCGCGGTGCGGGAGCGCGAGCTGCGGCGCAAGCGCAACGGCGAGCCCTGGCTGCGCCTCGTCCTCGCCGACGCGAGCGGAAATGCGCAGGCCGTCTGCTGGGAGGACGCCGAGGAGCTGTACGCCCTCGCGGCCCCGGGCTCGGCCGTGTTCGTCGGCGGTGTCTTCGAGGTCAGCGAGCGCTGGGGGTCGAAGCTCAAGATCGCGTCGCTGCGCGAGGCCGCAGCCGACGAGTACAGCCCTGAGGACCTCGCGGTCGGGCCGGAGATCCCCTTCGCGCGCCTCGAGAGCGACCTGCGCGAGCTGCTCGCCACCGTCCAGGAGCCGCAGCTGAGGGCCTTACTGGATCGCTTCTTCGGCGAGGGCTCGGAGATCTGGGCCCGCTTCCGCGAGGCACCCGCGGCCAAGCTCTACCACCAGGCCTACCGCCACGGGCTGCTCGAGCACACGGTCTCCGTCGCCAGCGCGGTCAGCGCCGCAGCCAACTTCTTCCCCGGCATCGACCGCGAGATCGCGGTGAGCGGAGCACTGCTCCACGACATCGGCAAGATCGAGGCCTACAACGCCGACCCCCTGGCGATCGACCTGACCGACGCAGGGCGCCTCCAGGGTGAGATCCCGCTCGGCTATTACCTGGTCCGCCGCCAGATCGAGGAGATGCCCGGCTTCGACCCCTCCCTGGCCGAGGCGGTCCTCCACATCATCCTCAGCCACCACGGCAGCCTCGAGCACGGCTCGCCGGTGCTGCCGGCCACCCGCGAGGCGGTCCTGGTCCACATGATCGACAACCTCGGCGGCCGCCTCGGCAGCTTCGACCGCCTGGAGCGGGAGCTTCCCGCCGGCGAGTCCTGGTCGAGCTTCGACCGGGCTCTATCCGGCTCGGCGTACTTCGGTCAGCGCGCCGCCTGACTCCTCAGAAGCGCCTGGCGCAGCGGCGGATGCGGACCACGTTGCCGTTCGCGCGCTCCACGCAGGCGACCAGCTTGCGGCGCCGGCCGCGCTTCGTCGTCCTCAGCGACTGGTTGACCTGCCGCTTGATCTGATCGCCGACCCCGTTCAGCGACTTGCCGATCTGGTCCAGCCCGCTTGCCCTGATCGCTTCGTCGGTCGTCTCCAGGACCGGCTTGACGATGAACAGGTAGCAGAGGAAGAGCACGCCGGCCGTGACCGCCAGCCGGATAATCCCGGACGTTACGTTCCCGAAGAGGTTGCGCAGCAGGTCCATGTGGTCGGCCGCAGACTATCCTGCGATGAGTGCGGAGCGAGCAAGCGTGCATATCGGATTCTTCGCGTAGCGAGCGAAGCGCGAAGACCGTGTTCTGATGGCCAAGGACACCGAGAAGCTGATCCGCCAGCTCTCCCTGATCTCGTTCCTGATGGCCCAGGGCAGGCCGGTCTCGGCCCTCGAGATCAAGCGCGAGGTGGAGGGCTACAGCGACATGAACGACGACGCCTTCGCGCGCCGCTTCTACGCCGACCGCGCTGAGTTGGAGAGCCTCGGCATCCAGCTCGGGGTCGAGAAACCGGGCGAGGGCTTCTTCGAGGCGGAGCTCTACTCGCTGCCCCCCGAGAACTTCTACCTCGATCCGATCGAGTTCGACAACGACGAGCTGGCCTCGCTCAGCACCGCGCTCTCGCTGCTCACCGAGGGCGGCTTCGCCTACGCCGAGCCGCTCCGCCTCGCCCTCCAGCAGGTCGCCTGGGGACACCCCAACCCGCTCAGCGAGGGGGAGCGCGCCCCGGTCGAGATGGCGATGACGGCCTCGGCCGGCGGTCGCGAGCTCTCCCAGCGCCTCTCCAAGATCGAGACCGCGATCTCGCGCCGCAAGACGATCGAGTTCACCTACTACACGATGGAGCGCGACGAGACCGAGAAGCGCAGGGTCGATCCCTACCACCTGGTCTTCCGCAGCGGCCAGTTCTATTTGATCGGCCACTCGCACGAGCGCGACGCGGTCCGCGTCTTCCGCCTCTCGCGGATCCAGGGCAAGGTCGGCTACGCGACCAAGGCCGAGCACGACTTCTCGCCGCCCGAGGACTACGACCGCCGCGACTACGGGCAGCGCGCCGACTGGCAGCTCGGAGAGATCCGCGGCAGGGCGAAGATCTTCGTCCGCGACCGCATCGCCTGGCTGATCGAGCGCGACTTCGGCGCCTACGGCGAGCTGCGCACGGCGAAGAAGGCCGACGCCGCCCCCGGCAAGGGCTCCATCTTCGAGACCGACTATGCCTCGCCGCGCGAGCTGATCGCCTGGGTGCTGCGCTGGCGCCAGAATGCCCAGGTGCTGGGGCCCGATGAGCTGCGCAAGGAGGCGGAGAGCAGGCTCGGCCTGCTCCAGGAGCGCCACCTGAACGGGTTCGAGCCGGCCAAGACCGTCGACCGCCCGTTCCGCGAGGCGCCGCGCCGCGGCCGCGGCAACGGGCGGGGGGAAGCGGCGATCCGCCCGGAGCGCTTCGCCCGGCTGGTCACCCTCGCCGGCCTGCTGATCGACTCGGCGAAGCGGAGCGAGCGCCTGCAGGTGGACGAGCTGCGCCGCCGTCTCGAGCTCACCGAGGAGGAGCTGCAGGAAGACATCGAGCTGCTCAACGTCGTCAACTTCGGCGGCGGCACCTACGTCCTTTACGCGGAAATCCAGGGCGACGAGATCGAGGTCGACTCCGAGCCCTACGGCGACAACTTCGCACGCCCCGCCCGCCTGCTGCCCCTGGAGGCGAAGGCGCTGATCGCGGCGATCGACCTGTTCGGCGACCACCTGCCGCACGGCGGGCTGCAGAGCGCCCGCCGCAAGATCGTGGAGGCGCTCGGCCACGACCCATCCGAGGAGGGCCTGGAGATCGCCGGAGCGGGTCGCGGCGACACCGAGGTGGCGCGCGTCGTCAACGAGGCGATCGCCGCCCGCCGGGTGCTCGACATCCAGTACTACAAGGAGAACGAGGACCAGTTCACTAAGCGATCGGTCGAGCCCTACCGGCTCGAGAACGGGCGCGAGGGCTGGTACGCCGAGTGCTACGACCTGACCAAAAAGGGCGTCCGCCACTTCAAGCTCGACCGGATCAAGGAGGCGACGGTCACCGAGAACGTGTTCGAGCCGCGGCCCGAGGTCGAGGAGCTGGCCGGAGTCGAGGGCTGGATGACCGACGGCGAGGTGCCCACCGCCCAGGTCGCGCGGGTCTGGGTCTCGCCGGAGCGGGCCCGCTGGCTGCGCGAGGAGCGCACCGTGGTCGAGGAGCTGGCCGACGGCGCCGTCGTGGTCGAGCTTCCCTACGCAGGGACCTCCTGGCTGGTGCGGGAGATCCTCCGCGGCGCCGGCGACCTCGTCGTCCTTGAGCCCGACGACGCCCGCGAGGCGATCGCCAAAGAGGTTTCGGGCTAGACCCGAAGGCGCCTCGCGTCCCTCGCCAAGGGCGATATACAGGTCATTCGGCCGACGCTCCCCCGCGGGTCACCCCTTCGGTCGACCGGTGCTCCGTTTGCCACCTTATGGGTGGTCAATGGAGCACGAGTTGCGAATCTGCGCCCCGCTCGCTCTTTGCCGGCGCCTTCGGGGCGCTGGCGCAGCCCGTGCAGTCTCGCCCAGTCCCCTCATGCCGGGGGGACGTACGCTCCTTTTCGTGTCATATGGCGACCGAACGGAGCACTGGCGATGAGGCGCCAGTCAGGCGGGGACTCCGAGGCGCCTGGGCACCCCGAGATCCTCCGGATCGTCGCACCCAACCCGGGTCCGATGACCCACGAGGGGACCAATACCTACCTCTACGGGTCCGATCCCTGCGCCGTGATCGACCCGGGGCCGGACGACCCCGGCCACCTCGAGGCGGTGCGCGCCGCCGCTGCGCAGCGGGGTGGGATCGGCGTCGTCCTGCTCACCCACAGCCACGGCGATCACGCCGCCGGGGCGGACCTGCTGGGGGTCGACGTGATCACGCCCGCCGACGGGGAGGAGCACGCCGGCCTGCGTGCCGCCACCACCCCCGGGCACGCCGCCGACCACGTCTGCTTCCTGACCGCGGACCGGGTCTGCTTCAGCGGAGACCTGGTGCTCGGGGAGGGCTCCACCTTCGTCCCGCCCGAGGGCGGCTCGCTCGCCGCCTACATGGATTCTCTGCGCCGCATCCAGGCCGAGCCGATCCAGCTGATCTGCCCGGGGCACGGCCCCTGGGTCACCGACCCCGTGGCTAAGCTCGCCGAGTACGTGGAGCACCGCGAGATGCGCGAGCGCGGCCTGCTCGCGGCGCTCGAGCGCGGCGAGCGCTCCCGGGAGGCCCTGCTGGAAGAGGTCTGGGCCGACGTCCCCGAGCAGATGCGCCCCGCTGCGGCGCTGGTCATGGAGGCCCACCTGCAGAAGCTCGAGGCGGAGGGGCGCCTCCCGGGCGACCTGGTCTAGCGGCAATCCATTGGTCGGCTGGCCAGCCGAGAGCACTGGAAGCTGATAGACAGAGAGTTGATGCGGGCGTCATCGAGACGGCAGCGCGCGGCTCGGGCCGGACTGCTGGCGGGCGCGGCTGGGACCGGGCTCGCGGCGGTGACGGCGGCGGTGGCCTGGCACTGGCTGCTGCGCCGGCCGCTCCCCCAGGAGACGGGGACGATCGAGGTGGAGGGGCTCGAGGGCCCCGTGCGCGTGCGGCGGGACCGCTGGGGTGTGCCCCACGTCGAAGCCGAGAACCTGGTGGACCTCTGGTTCGCGCAGGGATTCTGCCACGCGCAGGACAGGCTCTGGCAGATGGACTTCTACCGCCGGGTGGCTGCCGGCAGGGTCTCGGAGTTCGCCGGCCCCGAGACGCTCAAGGTAGATCGGCTGATGCGGACGCTGGGCATCCGCCGCACCGCCGAGCGCGAGGTGGGGAGCCTCGACTCCAAGCTGCGCGAGGAGGTGCTGGATCCCTTCTGCGCCGGGGTAAACGCCGCCGCGCGGAGCGCCACCGCCCTTCCCTTCGAGATGCAGCTCCTCCGCCTCGACTTCGACCCGTGGGGCCCGGCCGAGATCCTCAGTCTAGGCAAGCTGCTCGCCTTCGGTCTCTCCACCAACTGGGAGAAGGAGCTGTTGCGCGCCGACATGACCCGCGTCCTCGGCCCGGAGCTTGCGGCGAGGCTGGACCACGGTTATCCCCCCGACAACCCGGTGGTCACCGAGGAAGCCTGGTCGGGCGACGGCCTGGCGCTGGCCGAGCAGATCGACACCGTGCGCAGGTCGATCGGGATGGCCGCCGAGGCCAGCGGCTCCAACAACTGGGCGGTCTCGGGCAGCCTCAGCGCCACCGGCGCGCCGCTGATGGCCGGCGACCCGCACCTGCCGCCCAGCATGCCGGGGATCTGGTACCAGATCGGCCTCACCCACGGCGACCGCTTCGTCCGCGGCGCCACGCTGCCGGGGATGCCCGGCCACTACATGGGGCAGACGAACGAGGTCGCCTGGAGCTTCACCAACACCATGGCCGACATCCAGGACCTCTTCATCGAGCGGATCGAGGGCGACCGCTACCTGTTCGAAGAGGAGTGGCGGCCGCTGGAGATCGTGCGCGAGGAGATCACGGTGAGGGGCCGCGACGCTCCGGAGGTTCTCGACGTCCGCCTCACCCACCACGGGCCGATCGTCAACGAGGCGCTCAGCGCCGACGAGGCCGAACCGCTGACGCTGCGCTGGGGGACGCTCGACGCGCCGACCTCCTTCATGGGCCAGTTCGAACTTCACCGCATCGACTCCGGCCCGGCGCTGGTCGCCAGCCTCGAGGGGCACACCTCGCCGGTCTCGAACCTCGTCTGGGCCGATCGCCACGGCTCGATCGGCTACAAGATGATCGGTCGTGTGCCGATCCGCAAAGGCGGCTGCCCGGACCTGCCGAAGCCGGGCTGGACGGGCGAGTTCGAGTGGGAGGGGACGGTGCCCTACGAGGGCCTGCCCGAGACCATCGACCCTGAGAGGGGGTTCCTGGTCACCGCCAACAACCGCATCGTCGGCGACGACTACCCGCACCACATCACCAGCGACTGGCTCGACGGCTTCCGGGCGCGGCGGATCGAGGAACTGCTGCAGGCCGGCGACGAACACGACGTCGAGGGGTTCGAGGAGATGCAGTCCGACAACCTCTCCCTCCCCGGCCTCGAGGCGGCGCGCCGGCTGGGGCGGCTCACCCCGACCGGTCAGCGCGAGCTGAGCGCGATCGAGCGGCTGCGGAGCTGGGACGGCCGGCTGGAGCCTGACTCGATCGCCGGCTCGATCTACCAGGCCTTCCTGCTGCGCCTGGCGCGGGAAGTCGCCCGCGCAGCGATCGGCGACCGGGACCTCTGCGAGCGCTGGCTGGACCGTGCGGACAACGGCTTCACCCGCCACGTCACCTCGCCCTGGCGCTGGCACTCGCACGTGATGAAGCTCTGGGAGGAGGGCGACGAGGAGCTGATCGGCCGGCCCTGGGACGATCTCGTGCTGGACGCGCTCTCGGGCGCCCTCGACGATCTCAGCGATCGCTTCGGCCCGGACCCCGAGGGCTGGCGCTGGGGCCGTATCCACGAGATGGAGTTCCCGCACGCCCTGGGCGAGGCCAACCCGCTGCTGCGGCGACTGCTCAACCGGCGGCTGCAGGCCGGCGGCGCCCAGGAGACGGTGAGCCAGATCGCCTACGACCCGAACCATCCCTACGAGGCGGTTTGGGCGCCGAGCTGGCGTATGGTCGCCGACCCGATCGCCCCGGAGCGCTCGCGCTGGCAGATGTTCACCGGGCAGTCCGGCCACCCCGCCAGCCCCCACTACGACGACCTCCAGCCCGACTGGCTGGAGGGGCGCACCCAGCCGATGGCCGGCGAGGGCCCCTGGCGTGAGCTGGATCTCGTGCCGCGGCGCGCCTGACCGCCCGCTGCGCTGTCCGCCGGCAGCCTGAGAACCGCGGGAAGGCGAATCGACGCAGGGATGGAACGGTTGTGGGAGATATGAGACGCGCTGAGACAGGAACCGGACGCGCTGCCACAGGAACGAGTAGCGCTGCGACAGGACCCGGCCGCAGATTCCCGTCCCTCACCCGGGCCTGTGTCGCCCTGCTCGTGCTGCTGGGCGCCCTGGCCGCCGCCGCTCCGGCCGGCGCCGAGACGCGGACGGTCGAGTTTCGCGGGGAGGCGGCCCGCGTGCCCGCCTCCTGGCCCATATACCGGCTCGCCAAGCACCCCCGGATGTGCGTGCGCCTGGACCGGCGCGCCGTGTATCTGGGGACCCCGAGCCGCTCGCAGCGCTGTCCGGCGAGGGGCGCGGGCCGCCGGGTGGCGATCGTGATCGACGGGAGGGATGCCGCGGTGTCCGCGCTCGCCCCTGTCGCCGGTCCAGCCGTCTTCACCGGGCTCGGTTTCGACGCCTGCACCGCACCCTCGCCCCGCGCGATGCGCACCTGGCGGGCCTCCTCCCCCTACCAGGCAGTCGGCGTCTACATCGGCGGCATCAACCGCGCCTGCTCGCAGCCCAACCTGACCTCACGCTGGGTTGCCGAACAGGTGGC
>DASUUD010000167.1:0-5693 GCA_036374255.1 Solirubrobacterales bacterium
GGTCCTTGTCGCCCCGGCCGCTCAGCGTCAGGAGGTCGTAGGAGCCGCCCGGCGGATTGGCCAGCAGCCAGGCGATCGCGTGCGCCGGCTCGAGCGCCGGGACGATCCCCTCCAGTCTCGCCAGCTCGGCGAAGGCGGCGAGCGCCGCGTCGTCGGTGACGGCGGTGTAGGTGGCGCGGCCGCTGTCGCGCAGATGCGCGTGCTCCGGGCCCACGCCCGGGTAGTCGAGGCCCGCCGAGACCGAGTGCGCCTCCAGTATCTGGCCCTCCCGGTCGGCGATCACCGAGGAGAGCGACCCATGTAGGACACCGGTGCGTCCCGCGCCCAGGGAGGCGCCGTGGCGACCGCTCTGGATTCCTTCCCCGGCGGCCTCGACCCCGATCAGCGCCACCTCGCTGTCGTCGATGAAGGGCGTGAAGATCCCGATTGCGTTGGAGCCGCCGCCGACGCAGGCGATCACCCGCGCCGGCAGGGCGCCCTCCACGGCGAGTGCCTGCTCGCGCGCCTCCTCGCCGATCACGCGCTGCAGGTCGCGGACCAGCGCCGGGAACGGCGCCGGGCCGACCGCCGAGCCGATTATGTAGTGGGTCGTCTCGACGTTGGCGACCCAATCGCGGATCGCCGCGCTCACCGCCTCCTTCAGGGTCCGGGCACCGGCCTCGACCGGCACGACCGCCGCGCCCAGCAACCGCATCCGATCGACGTTGGGGGCCTGGCGACGGATGTCCTCGCTGCCCATGTAGACGATGCACTCGAGCCCGAGAAGGGCGCAGGCAGTCGCGGTCGCCACCCCGTGCTGGCCGGCCCCCGTCTCGGCGATCACCCTCGTCTTCCCCATCCGCTGCGCCAGCAGCGCCTGTCCGATCGCGTTGTTGATCTTGTGGGCGCCGGTATGGGCAAGGTCCTCGCGCTTCAGGTAGACGCGGCGCCCGACCCGCTGCGAGAGACGCTCGGCGCGAAACAGCGGGGTCGGCCGACCGATGAAGTCCCTGTGCAGCGTCGCGAGGCGCAATTGGAACTCCGGGTCCTCGCGCGCCTCGGACCAGGCGTCGGTCAGCTCGTCGAGCGCCGCGATCAGGGTCTCCGGCACGTAGCGGCCGCCGTACGTCCCGAACCGGACATCAACGGCCCGCGTGCTCTGCTCTCGCTCGCTCGCACTCATTTTCGCTGGCTATCTTGCTCGCTCGCTCCCGCGTCCGCCGCGGGCCGGTGAGGGAAACCCTTTCAGGTCTGGGCCACCGTCTGTGCGGACTCGAAGAACGCGGTCATCGCCGCATGGTCCTTGCGGCCAGGCTCCGCCTCGACGCCGCTGGCCACGTCGACCGCGATGGGATGGGTCAGCTCGATCGCTTCGGCGACGTTCTCGGGCCGCAGCCCGCCGGCGAGGATCGCCGGGATCTCCGAGCGGCGCTCGCGCAGCAGGCCCCAGTCGAAGCGCTGTCCCGTCCCTCCCCAGAGGCCCTTGCCGCGGCTGTCGAAGAGGTGGTAGTCGGTGCGGAAAGCCTCGGCGGCGTGGATGTCGGCGGCGCTGGAGACGTGAATCGCCTTGATCACCTTGACGCCGGTGCGCCGCGCCGTCTCCGCGCAGAACGAGGGGCCCTCTTCCCCATTCAGCTGCACCATGGTCAGACCCGCGTCCTCCACGGCCTTCGTCACTTCGTCGAGCTCGGGGTTGACGAAGACGCCGACCACCTCGCACTTGCGGCGAAACGCGGCGCCGATCGTGGCCGCGTCGCCGGGGGGGCAGAACCTCGGGCTGTGGTCGTAGTGGATCAGCCCGATCGCCCAGGCACCCAGCCGGACCGCCTCGGCAGCATCGTCGAGATTCGTGATCCCGCAGATCTTCACGCGCATGGGTTCAGGGTACGGAAACCGAGGCGCGTAACCCGCGAGCTCGCTCCAGGACCCTACGGAGCCTCGGGCCGGCCGTCCTGGATCGACGGCGGGCGGACGCCCAACGTCACCGTCACGTCCTCGCTCTCGTCCCCGCGCTGGATCGTCACCTCGACCTCGTCGCCGGGGTTGGCCGAGTTGATGAAGTTGATCACTTCCTCCATCCCGGTGACCTTCTCGCCGCCGATCGCCGTGATGATGTCGCCGCCGAGCCGGGTTTCGATCCCTTCGATCGTCGCCGAGGTGTCGCCGCCCCGGATCCCCGCCTTGTCGGCGGGCCCACCCTCGACCACTTCGGAGACGAGCACCCCCTGCTTGACGGGCAGCTTCAGCGCCTCGACCAGCTCCGGCGTGAGGCTTCCTCCTTTGATCCCGATGTAGGCGTGTTCCACCTCTCCGTGCTTCCGGAGCTGCTCGATCACCTGGCGCGCGGTGTTGATCGGCACGGCGAAGCCGATGCCCACGTTGCCACGGTTGCCCGCCGTCTGAATCTGCGAGTTGATGCCGATCACCTCGCCGTTCGCATCGATCAGCGGGCCCCCCGAATTGCCCGGATTGATAGCGGCGTCGGTCTGGATCACGTGCGAGATCGAGAAGCCGTTGGGAGCCTGGATCTGGCGCTGCAGCGCGGAGACGATCCCGCTGGTCACGGTGCGGTCCAGACCGAACGGGTTGCCGATCGCGACCACCGGGTCGCCCACTTCCACCTTCGAGGAGTCGCCGAGCTCGAGCGGGTGCAGCTGCTCGGCCGGCGCGTCGATCCTCACCAGTGCGACGTCGGTCGCCGGATCGGTGCCGACGACCTCCGCCGGATAGCTGCGGTCGGAGGAGCCGAGCGTCACCTCGATCTCGTCCGCGCCCTCGACGACGTGGCTGTTGGTGACGACATGGCCCTTGTCGTCGATCAGGAAGCCGGAGCCCGTCGCCGCCCGCTCGCCTTCGGGAATCCCGAATGGTGTGATGACTCCTTCTTCGGGCCCGCCGGAGGCCTCGATGAAGGCGACACCCTGGCCGTCGCGCCGGTAGATCTCGTTGACGAGGTTGCCGTCCTCATCGCCGCCGCCCTGGCGGTCGGCCACCGGAGCGGTCAGAGGCGCGGCGACCGTTGTGACGCGCTCCCCCTCCGCCTCGATCAGGCCCGCGGCGATCGCCACCCAGCCGAAGGCGGCGACGACGGCGCCCCCCACCAGGGCGGAACCGAAAGGCGTGCGAAAGAAACGTCTTGCCCTGCTCATCGCGAAGAATGATCCGGGCGACCGCTCAGCCGGCATTTAAAGCGGCCGAAAGATTTTCTAAAGACCGGGGCCGTTCAGGGGAGGTGGTGCTCGCGGGTCGCCTCGTCGATCCGGGTGAGCTCGCGGGTCAGCGCCTCGGGATCGGCGGCCCGCATCAGCGCCGTGCCGACCAGGGCCGCGTCGACGCCGACCCGCTCCAGCTCCTCCAGCTCGTCCCGGGCCGAAATCCCGCTCTCGGCGACGACGGTCTTCCCGGCAGGGACGTCAGGCATCAGCTCATAGGTCGTGGAGACGTCCACGGCACCCACGTCGAGGTCGCGGTTGTTGATCCCGATCACGTCGGCGTCGAGTTCCAGGGCCCGCTCCAGCTCGGGCCCGTCGTGAACCTCCACCAGGCAGTCGAGATCGAGACCCCGGGCCTCCTGGTACATCGCCCGCAGGCCCGGGTCGTCGAGGGCGCGCACGATCAGCAGCACGGCGTCGGCGCCGTTCACGGCCGCCTCGTAGAGTTGGTAGGGATCGACGATTAAGTCCTTGCGCAGGATTGGCAGCCTGCAGGCCGCGCGGGCCGCCCGCAGGTCCTCCAGCGAGCCGCCGAAGTGCCGCCCATCGGTCAGCACCGAGAGCGCGGCGGCCCCCCCGCGCTCGTAGGCGCCGACCTGGGAGGCGACGCTGACATCTTTGGAGATCTCGCCCGCGCTCGGTGAGCGCCGCTTGAACTCGGCGATGACCGAGAGGCCGGGCCGCACCAGGGCCTCGCTGAACGGCCTGTCGCGCCCGCGCTCGGGAAGCCTCGCCTCCAACTCGGCCTGGGGCGCCTCCTGGCGGCGCTCTTCCACCCCTTCGCGCGCAGCGGAGATGAGCTGCTCGATCATTCCCACTTGAAGGAAAGCCTAGTCCCCGCGCCCGGCGGTCGTCGCCACCAGCTGGTCGAGCAGCTCGCGGGCCCGGCCGCTGTCGACCACCTCGGCCGCCTTCTCCACGCCCTGCTCGAGGCCGGCGGCCAGGCCACCTACGTAGATCGCGGCGCCGGCGTTGAGCAGGACCAGGTCGCGGCGCGGCCCGCTCTCTCCCTCCAGCACGGCGCGCGACGCGGCGGCGTTCTCCTCCGGCGTGCCGCCGGCGACATCCTGCAGCTCCGCCTCCGCGAGCCCCAATTCGCCCGGCTCGACGAACCACTCCTCGGTGCCACCGCCGGCGACCTCGATCACCCTGGTGCGGGCGGAGATCGACAGCTCGTCGACGCCGTCCTCGGCGGCGACGACCATCGCCCGCTCGCTGCCCAGGCCGACCAGGGCCTCGGCGATCGTCTCCTGGTAGTGGCGATCGGAGACCCCGAGCAGCTGCCGTTCGGCCCCCGCCGGATTCGTCAGCGGCCCGAGGAAGTTGAAGATCGTCCGCACCGCAAGCTCTTTGCGCACCGGCAGCACGTGAGCCATCGCCGCGTGGTGGCGAGGGGCGAACATGAAGCCGAACCCGATCTCGTCGATGCAACGCCCGACCTGCTCGGGGTCGAGCTCGATGTTCACGCCGAGCGCCTCCAGAAGGTCGGCGGACCCGCACTTGCTCGTGTTCGAGCGGTTGCCGTGCTTGGCCACCGCGCAGCCCGCAGCCGCGGCGACCAGCGCCGCCGTGGTCGAGACGTTGAAGGTCGATGGACCGCCCCCGGTCCCCGCCGTGTCGACCAGGTCGTCGCGCGAAGTCTCGACGGAGGCGGCCAGAGCACGCATCGTGCGGGCCAAGCCGACCAGCTCGGGAACCGTCTCGCCCTTGGCGCGCAGGGCGATCAGGAAGGCGGCGGTCTGCACCTCGCTCGAGCGTCCCTCCATGATCTCGGCGAGCACGGCGGCGGCGTGGTCGGAGGTCAGGTGATCGCCGGCGCAGACGGCGTCGATCGCCCGGGTGACGATGTCGTTCGGCATCGCTAGGGATTCTCGCCGAGAAAGTTCGCGAGCAGGGCCTTCCCCTGGGGGGTGAGGACCGACTCGGGGTGGAACTGCACACCCTCGGCGGGCAGCTCGCGGTGGCGGACCCCCATCACGACCTCGCCGAGGCTGGCGCTCCGTTCCAGCTCCTCGGGCAGCTCGGGGTCCGCCACCAGGGAGTGATAGCGACCGGCGACGAGCGGGTTGGGCAGGCCGGCGTAGATCGACTTTCCGTCGTGCTCGACCTCTGCGTCCTTGCCGTGGATCGGCTCCCCCTGCACGGTCCGCCCGCCGAAGGCCTCGACCAGCGACTGGTGGCCGAGGCAGACGCCCAGCACCGGGGCTCCCGCCTCGGCGAAGGCGCGGACCGCCTCGACCGAGATCCCGGCCTCGGCCGGCGTGCAGGGGCCCGGCGAGACCACGAGACGGTCGGCGCCACGCTCCAGCAGCTCCTCGACGCTAGCCCTGTCGTTGCGGACCACGTCGACCTCCGCCCCCAACTCGCCCAGGTATTGGACCAGGTTGTAGGTGAAGCTGTCGTAGTTGTCGATCACCAGGACCCGCATCGCTACTCCCAATCGGGCTGGGCGCAGGCCAGCTCGACGGCGCGGAAGACCGCCTTCGCCTTGTTGACCGACTC
>DASUUD010000168.1:0-10107 GCA_036374255.1 Solirubrobacterales bacterium
CAAGGACCACGAGGGGATCGTCCACCTTCAGGGGTTTGCAGAAGTCGGCTCAGGAGCGCCGCTCCCGAAGATATTCACCCTGCCCCCCGGGTACCGTCCGGCCAGCGCCACCGTCCTCTACCAACTCGTTCTGTGCTTCCCCGAGCCGAAACCCTGCATCAAAGACGAACCCGGAGAAGACGCGCAGATCTATTCCCCGGTCATCGTCGCCGGGGGCAACGTGAATCTGGAAGGCATCCCGCTCAGCGGTGGCGTCATCAGCGCACCCGAAAGATCCGTGTCCCTCGACGGCATCTCCTTCCGCGCCGAATCCTGAGCCTCGACACACCCGCACCTGAGAGGGGTCCATAGCGGCTCCCTCATCCTGCCTGCCCAGCCCTCACCTAGGGGCGATCACAAAGGATGCGCCGAAGCGACGGCCGCGGTTGCCCGCGGCGTCGGTCGGTACCCCGAGCATCCGGTAGGCGCCGGGCCTCAGTCTCCTGCCACCGACGTAGCCGCTGAAGCGGAAGCGGTTGGCGCCCTGCCTGCCCGCATGGGCGAACGCCCCCTTTACCCGGACGAGCTTCTTGCACTTCTTGCCCTTGCGGAGTCGTCGAGCCCGCTTTCCGACCAGGCAGCGCTTCGTTTTCCCGAACGTTTTCTCGAACCCGAACACGAAGCGACGCACAGTGAAGCGCACCCCCGCGTTCTCCGAGAGGCGGTAGCTCACCCGCGCTGTCTGCCGTGAGCGCTTCCGCTTCTTCGCGCTCGTCGTGGCGATGCTCGGCGCGCGTTTGCGCTTCGGTCGGAAGCGCCGCGGGGTGAAGCTGAGCTTGGAGCCAACCGGAGCGGTCGCGTCGCTCGGGGTCGGCGGAAGCGCGGGGAACTCGTCCGCGCCGATGTCCGGGGCCGAACCCTGCGAGCGCGGTTCGCGGTCGATGTCGGTCGGACCGATCTCTGGCGAGGCGATCCCGGCGTCGATTGTCGGCGAGGTCGCGAGCTGGTGGAAGTCTCCGGCGGGGCCGTTGACGAACTGCGACGCAGCGGTCTGGTTCCCGTTGGTGCCGGGTGGATTGAAGGAGTAGTTGCTACCGGTGCTCGGGGTCGTGTCCACCGATGCGTAGTTCGAATTGGTGAGGATGACAGAGGCCGCGCTGCCGATTCCCACGCTGATCACGAGGCCGCTTTTGCTCGAGCCGAGCTCGTACCCCGGTTGGGCGATGGTGTTGACGACCGTCGCCGAGAGGTTCGCTTCTTCCTGGGCGCCGATCAAGAGCGGAGCGGCAGTGACGTTGCGCAGGCTCACCACGTAATTTCCCAGCCCCGAGGGGGCGGCGGCGAGCAAACCGAAACAGACGCTATTGCGCATCGCCCCCTCGGTGACACGACAGGCGACCCCGTTCCTGCCGTCCACGTAGGACCGCTCGATGGTGCCGCCGTTCAGCTGCAGCACGTAGGCCATCGTCGGCGCCGCTAGCGAGAGCCGCAAGTCGTGCAGGGTGGCGCCGGCGTTTTCGACCACCGCGCCGTGGGCCCCCGAGAACACGATGGCCGGCGAAGCGCCGGGCTCGCCACCGACTTCGATCGCTTTGGCCAAGACCAGGTCTGCTCCCGATTCGTAGGTGCCGTTCGCCAGCACGACCTGGTCTCCGTCTTCGGCGCCTCCTACCGCGGTCGTCAGGCTGCATGGCGCCGGGTTGCAGGGCTCGGCACCGACTGCGCCCGGCGCCGCGTAGCGCATAGCCGCGGATGCGGTACCCGCGCCGAGCAGCAGCGTGAAGATCCCCAGCGTGCCGAGAAGGACCGAGGTCCGAGCGCCTTGGCGCCGGCCGCGGACACCGCCGGTCTGACCCTGGAGGCCGCTCATCGCCATCCAGCGTACCGCGCGACCCCCCGGGCTAATTCGCGGCCGCGACCCGCCGAATCCTGAAGACCGACTTAACGCCGGGCGATGATGAACGAGGCGCCGAAGCGCCGACCCCGGTTGCCCGCGGCGTCGGTCGGCACTCCCAGCCTGGGTGGGCGCCCGGTCTCAGCCGCCTGCCGCGGACGTAGCCGCAGACCGGTGAGTCAAAGTGAGTGCCAAGGCCTCAGTCCGGCTAGCCGGTGAGTTCAGCGAGGCGGGCGAGGCCGGGGCGGACGTGCTCCACGAAGCGCTGCATCGCCTGCTGGACCTCGGGCTCTCCGGCGCGACCGGCGAGCCCGCTGGCGGCGTTGAGGCGGGAACGGTCGAGCCAGGCCATTATGTCTGGCTCCTTAGACCAGGTGTGGTCGGCGTTCTGCCCGATCAAGGTCGATCGAGCCCAGTCGAGGTCGGTGGTCGGGTAGGTATTGGGGGGGCAGAGGCGGTTCTTCTCCGTGTCGTCGTCGCGGTTGGCCTCGACGAAGGCGATCGTGGCAGCCGCGAAGGGCGGCAGGCCGAGGCGGATCGACTGGAGGGTAATTCGGTCCCCTTCGAAGATCGGCACCGGCGGGCGGCGTGGCGCGCCGGGGGCCGTGCAGTGAACGTGCAGATTACCTGGGCCGGTGGGCACGGCGCCTTGGTCGAGGACGATCCGGTCACGCTCGATGTGGCGGACGTGGCCGAGCCGGTCGACGTTGCGTATCTGGCGCAACAGATCGACCTCCCACTCGCTGATCGTGGCGCCCCTGTGCATCGTCGTGCGCACGCTCGTGTCGACCCGCAGCATCTGCCCTGCGGCCTCGAGGCGATCGAACAGGTCCTCGACGGAGGTCGCGGCGGCGGCGGCCTCCATCTGCCGCCCGATTCCCTCGAGAAGGCTGCCAACCAGCTCGCCCGGTTGGGCGTACTCGCGGTTGAGCAACCATGCCTCTCGCGGCTTGATCCAGCGGATCGCGTCCGGGTCGACTCCGTTCTCGAGCAGCCAAACGCAGGTGTCCATCCCCGTCTTGCCGGCGCCGATCACGACGTATCCATCCGGGTGATCGGCCAAACCGGTGAGCTCACGGGGGGTGACACAGGCGACGTCTGGGGCGAGCTCGAAGCGGGGCGGGTACTCGGACGGAATCGCGTGCGGGAGGTATGCGGCGTCGACGATGCGCTTGCGAACCGAGACGTCGAAGCTCTCGCCCGACAGCCGAGAGACGAAGCGCCCGTCGCCGATGTAATCGCACTGCGGGAAGAAGCGGACCTTGCCGGAGGCGATCAGGTGCTCGCGCATAACTCGGTCGTAGTAGGCGCAGACCTCCGAGCCGCTGGCGCGCTCGTACATTCCGGTTTCGGGGCCGTTGGCCTGGCGGGACTCGCCGCCGAGCGGGGTCGAGTTCGCGCCGTAGTACCTGGAGGGCTGGTGCAGGCGTACGAAGGGATACGCCTCGAGCCAGTGCCCGCCGGGCGCGTGCCGGCGGTCAACCATCACGACCTCAGCGTCGGTCTCCTCGACAAGCGTGTCGACGAACGACATGCCGAGCGCGCCGCTTCCGACGACGAGGTAGTCCGCTTGCAGTCGGTGACTCGAGATTGTCCCTCTCCCGTGGCCAACCAGATCATAGGCCTCGGAGCGGCACTGCTCTATTTCTCCCAAGGGCCTGGCTCGCCAACTCCGGCGCCCGCGCACAAACTGAGAGCACCTCGCCGGATGGCCACCAATCCGCCGGCTGAAGTGTCAGCAGGGTGTCAGCGGAAGCCACGGATACAGCCCGCAATCCCAACCCTCGTATCGAGGCGAAAACGGCCTCCTAGCGGCGAAATCCTGCAACAGCACGCACTCCACCGCAATGGCGGGGCGCGATCATAATCCGCGTGTCGGGGGTTCGAGTCCCTCCTCCGGCATGGCTTGTAGAGCCAAATGCTCCGTCTCAGGGCGACTCTTGCTGAGAGTGGCAGGAAAGTGCCAACGGTCGCGGGGGTTTCCGGCGCTGGGCGGCTCGTGGCACCGACTGGACTCCCTGCCCCGTCCGAGGCGTTCTTCAACGCCGTCGATCCTTTGGCCGCAGCGGACGTCGCCGGACTCGATTACGGCGCCCTTGGTAACGAGGACCGGGACCTGCTCGCCGAGGCTCAGCACGAGAAGCCGGGGGCGCCATGCTCACCAGACGATGGCAGAATGCCATCGACCACAGGGACGAGCAGCTAGGAGGTGGACGGATGGGCTCAATACAAGTGGCTCGAAGCAGTGATCTCTCGGAGGCCGAGTCCTCGGGCAAGCTCACCCGCAGGTTGAAGGATGTGGACGACCTGGTCACGGTTGCCGAAACGCGCACCGCGCCTGAGGGGAGTTTGGGCTGGCACCACCATGGCGAGCACACGGCATATGTGTACGTCCGGCAGGGACAGGTAGAAATCACTTGGGGTCCTGGTGGCCGCGAGGGCGCCGAGTTGACGGCGGGCGATTTCTATGTGATACCCCCGAACACGATCCACCGCGAGGCGAATCCGGGATCCGAGGAGCAGGTGGTGCTTGGGTTTTTCGTCGGGTCAGGCCCGACAACCTTCAACGTCGACGGGCCTGAACCTCAATAGGCCACAGGCTTCCGGGGTCGGAAAGGTACGGCCGCTCCGGGGGTGTCAGCAGGGTGTCAGCGGAAGCCACGGATACAGCACGCAATCAGGACCCCCGTATCGGGGCGAAAACGGCACCATAGCGGGGAAAGCCCGCAACAGCACGCACTCCACCGCAATCGGGCTGCGCGATCATAAACCGCGTGTCGAGGGGTTCGAGTCCCTCCTCCGGCATGACTTCGACCGAGGGGACTGGCTGCCGTTCGTAGGCCCGTCGCCACGCCTCCCGGGTCGCAAGGGTCGGCTTCCCCGGGCTGGACCGCCACGTCGCCCAGGCGGCGAGGATCGTCCCCGCAATCGGGATCAGCCAGCGCACGGCCCAACCCTACCCCGACCGTTTCTGAAAAAGAGGTCGCCTCGGCGGCTGCCTCGATCGTCTTCTCCCGCAAACCACGGCTCCGGTTCAACCTACCGGTGGCCGTCCGCATGTAGATCCTGGCGAACAGCGGGTGCCTCACCTCTTCGGCCGCCTGCGCCATGTCTCAACTCCACTCCAGCCGTGAGCTTAGCGCAGGCGCTTCCTGAGAATCAGCCTCTTGCTCTTGCTGTTCGGCGTGCCCCCGGTCGGCCTGAAGGTGAACCTCGCCTTGACTTTCACCCTGCCAGTGGCATTGAGTTGCTTCTTCTTCTTGCCTTCCGACCTGACCATCATCTTCACGGTGCCCGCAACTGCCGGTCTTCTAATTTGCCAGATGACACCTTTACCACTGAGAACCAGTGTGCCAGGGCCGAAAACGGTGACCGGTACCTTCGCGGTTCCCCTCCTCTTGTTCCGCTTCGGCTTACCGAGTCTGATGCGGTTGGAGGGCGGTAGCGAAGTGCTGGCGATCGAAACGGCATCGACGCCAGCGAGGAGGCGGTCGCCAACCGCGGCCATGCGGAGGCGCACGGTTTGGCCGGCAAACGGAGTGAGGTTCGCTCCTAGCTGAGTTGGGGCCATGGTTACTGCATCACCAGTCTTGTTGGCGAAAACCGTGGCGAGGATGTCTGCCGGGTCGAGCGAGTCGAGGGCGGCGGTCGGACTCATGACATCGATCCGGTATTGCTGATTCGGAACAACGAATTCCGATTCAGCAAATTCGACGGGTTTTGGATCAAGGGTGTTGGGTGCCCGAATTCCGTCAAACAATGACACGTAGTAGGCGGTGAGCGAGAGCTCGTGCGTATGGTAGGGGTCGAGAGCGATGTCCTGGTAGAGGATTTGTCTGCCGTCGATCGTAACCCCGAGGGCAGCAAAATTTCCCTGTGGGGGTGGAGGACATTCCAAGCACTCGGGCGGTATGTCGGAGGCCTCGGAGGCGAACCATACGCCCCCGCTGCCGTACAGCCCGGCGCCGTTTACCTGCCAACCGCTCAGATCACCAGTCTCGAAGTCTCCGTTGACGACGGTGGCCGCTCCGGCACTACCGAGAGGAACAAGGGCGAGGCAGGCGGCAATCGAGGTTAGGGCCGCGAATCGGCGCACGGACGCGATGAGCACCCTCGGCATCGTGAGCCCCCTAGGTAGACACTAAAGAATACGTGGGTCTTGCCGGCGAATCAGGATCCGTAATCGATGGATGGTACTCCGCGCGGAACTTCGCTGTAGGCCCGTATAGAGCTGCAGACTCCTATACGGGTGGATCCGGTTCCCGCGCGCCCGAACGTCCCTGGCCGCATCCACGGCCAAGAGGATCCGCTGCCGCCGCCGACGATGGCGAGGGGAAGCAGTCAGACCTCGGTGCCGCCACTTACGGGCGAATGCCGCGGGGGGTGCTTGATTGCAGTTTGCGCTATCAAGCCTGAGAGTCGTCGAAGTGTTGAATGAAGATGTCAGAGCCCGGGAAAACCTCGGACTCGTGACCGTCTTCCCAGCGCACGAGGTAGGGCGGAGCTCCATCCTCGCCGAGCACCTTCAAGATCTCGCCGTCGCGCTGCGATTCTCCTTGGTGGTGTCCCCGGACCACTAGGCGATCGCCTGGGCGTGCGCGCAGCCTGGATTCGTTAGACGGGGCCAATCGATCTCCCTTCGGTCGGTTGAGCCCCATCTTCGCCGTGCTCGGCTAAGCGCGCATCCGTAATGAACCCGGATTCGCCCCGGTCCGCCGGACCAGGGGAGTAGAGAAACGGGTCCTCTAGCGGCGCCGCAGCGTGAACGAGACGATCTTCCCCATGCCCAATAAGGAGGCGCTGACGCAGCTGGGTGGCTCGTTCTAGCCGAACACCTTCCGCCGCTCCCGGGTACGGCTCGGGGTGGCACGCTGGGTGGCAAGGGAAGACTCGCAAACAGCCGCAAACGCCGAGAACGCCGAATCTCGAACAGCTCGTCGTCGCTCATGTTCGGGACCGACTCTCCGTGCACCAGCACGTCGCCGGAGTCGGGGTAGAGGAGGACGACGATGTGCTTGATCAGCACGCTCTTGCCGGTTCCCGACGGCCCCAGCACCATCGAGACCTGGCCCTCGGGTAGACCGAGGTTGAGCCCGTTGAGGATGCGGGCGCGCCCGAACTGCTTGATCAGGTCGATGATCTCGATCGCGTCCTCACCGCCGTGGTCGCGCTTGCGGCCCGTGTGGTGGCAGTAGGGGTCGGGGTCGGACGGGTCGACTCCCAGGATCACGAAGTCCCGGCCCATCACCGCCCCGTCCTCGGCGACGTACGCGTTGGAGCCGCCCTGACTCTCGTGATCAGTCGTCGGCTTGGGGTCGGATCCGCCTCCACTGCGACCAAGCTGATGCCGGGACCGGAAGGAAAGTGGGAAGCGAAGCTCCCGAAGCCACCCGAAGGGCCGGAATGGTGAAGCCAAAGTGCCGCCCAAGGGGGGATTTCGCGGTAAGGGGTGGCAAAGGAATTAGCAGCGGGCCCGGGTTCCGGTTCCGCGGGTCCGGACGGCGCCCCAGGCTCGGCAACGGCTGAGCCGGACCAGGTTCCACGGAAACCGTTTTAGTTGGTTCCTATTTCCTTGTAGATAGCTCAGTTGACTCCCTGAGCAACATATAGGGCCTCGAATTCCTCCGGAGGGAGATCGCCCAGGGATTCGTGCAGGCGGTCGTTGTTGAACCAGGCGATGTACTCGACGACGGCCAGCTCGAGCTGCGTTCTGGAGCGCCAGGAGCGGTCGGCGATCAACTCTGTCTTGAAAAGTCGACGAAGCTCTCGGCCATCGCGCCGTCGTAGGCGTCGCCGACCGAGCCGACCGAAGCGAGGACGCCGTGGTCGTCGACGGTCTGGGTGTAGTCGATCGAGGTGTATTGAGCCACGGTCGGAGTGATGAACTGGACCTGCCCCGTTTCGGTGGGCACGCTTCGGCTTGGCATCAAGCCGCTTTCCTTCTGTTAGCGACGTTGTCGCCACGTCGGCGACCGCTGGCACCACCACGGCGGCGATCAGCGCCAGGATTGAGATGACGAGCGCAGCTTTCGCGGGCTATACATGACGAGACATGTGGAGTTCTCCTCCCCTTGCGGAGAACCACCCGAACCCTCAAGCCGCTTGGCTCTCGCCGCTTGGCTTGCGGGTTCAATGTTCCGCCGTCTGGCGGGGATGCCGCCGGGCTCGCGCTTGACCCCTCCCCAAGCCGTGGCTACCGTCGCGCAATGGGCCTCAGCCCTTCGGCGGGCGAGGCCGGAAGCCGCGAACCCAAAGGGGGGTCCAGGATGTCAAAACGCCTGCGTCCGAGAATCACCTTCGCCAACGTCGTCTCCTGCCTCGCGCTCTTCGTCGCGCTCGGCAGCGGAGCCTACGCCGCCAAGCAGCTACCGAAGAACAGCGTCGGCACCAAGCAGATCAGAAAGAACGCGGTGAAGACCGGCGACATCGCCCGCAACGCGGTCAAGGTGGGGAAACTCGACAAAGAAGCGGTCAAGGCTGCAAAGCTGGCCAAGAACGCCGTCCCCACCAACCGGCTGAGGAACAACGCGGTGACCGGGGCCAAGGTGAACGAGGCTACGCTCGACACCGTGCCGACGGCGAACGCGGCGAGCACGGCAAACATCGCCAACTCGCTGGCCCCCGCGGAGGGCTGGCACGAGGTGGGGGCGCCGGGAGAGCCAGGGTTCGAAAACCTTTTCAAAAACGTCGGCGAAGGGTACTCCACGGCCGCGTTCTTCAAGGATCATGAGGGGGTGGTGCACCTCAAGGGGGCGCTCTTCGTCGGTGTACCGGACACGGCGGCCTTTACGCTCCCCCCAGGCTATCGGCCTTCCCAGAAGACGCTCGGGCCCGCAGCGCACGTCATCACCAAAGACGCCTCCATCCAGATAACCCCTGGTGGAGAGGTGGAGATACATACCGGTGAATCAAGTGCGGCTGGACTCGATGGCTTCACCTTCCGCGCCGAAACCTGAGCATCAACACACCCAACCTGAGAGGGGTCCCGAGCGGTCCCCTCTTTTCCTCACTTTGAGTGCAGCAAGGTGTCAGCGGAAACCACGGATACAGGACGCACTCCCGACTCCCGTTTCGGGGCGAAAACGGCCTCCTGGCGGCGAAATCCCGCAACAGCACGCACTCCACCGCACTCCCAAGGCGCGATCATAATCCGCGTGGCGGGGGGTTCGAGTCCCTCCTCCGGCATCGGCTGAACCAAATCTCTCACCTTGCAGGCGTTTTTGTGAGCGAGGTGTCAGTGGCCCCGCGGGTCGCGCGCTCTAGTGGTGGCCGAGGTGCTCTGCGTCCGGCCAAATGCCATCTCCGGGCATGTCGAGCCGGTCGGTCTTCGACTGGCGCCATTCGGGTGTCTCCGTAGGGTCACCCCAGTAGTCGGTCACGCGCACGGCTTTCCCGTCCTCCAGCTCACCGATGGTCACGTTCCGGTACAGGCGTCCGTCACCGTAATTGGAGGTCCACTCGACCACTACAAAATCGTTATCAAGGTGCAACCGCCTTCCGACCTCCAGCGTGAGCTCAGGGAAGTTGCCCTCGACCGCGGCGATGAGCCTGCTGCTGCGCACGATCTCGCCCATCTGCGGCCACTGCCGCACGACGTTCTCGGCTAGGGGTACGCCGAGGATGTAGGCGAGCCGGGTCTCGCCGGTGGCCTTCTGCTGATTCGTGTTCATTCGGATCCCCCTCCTCGATTTGGCCCGTGGGCCTGGTCAGTCGACCTCGGTGAGGCAAAGTCGCCACGTTCCCAGGCCGCGTAGATCGAGCGCACGAGGTCCAGGCGCCGAGGACATGGGAGGAGTATCGCGCCCGCACCGCGAGGAGAGAACGGTCGGTCCGGCGGGTGTCAGCACGGTGTCAGCGGAAGCCACGGATACTGCCCGCCATCCGGACCCTCCTCCGACGCCTGATTTGGCTTTCTAGCGGCGAAAACCCGCAATAGCCCGCACTCCCCCGCACTCAGCGGGCGCGATCATAATCCGCGTGTCGGGGCTTCGAGTCCCTCCTCCGGCATTAGTCGCAGAGCGAGAGCTAGCGCAAACGCTTCTTCAGCACCAGTTTCTTTCTCTTGCTCTTGGGGCTGCCGCCCGTTGGCCTGTAGGTGACCTTGACCTTCACTTTCACCCTGCCAGTCCGATTGAGCTTCTTCTTCTTCTTACCCTTCGTCTTGACCAACAGCTTCACCCTGGCAGCCGCCTTCGGAGCCCGTTTCTGCTTGACGATGGCCTTTCCGGTGAGAA
>DASUUD010000169.1:0-2320 GCA_036374255.1 Solirubrobacterales bacterium
GTTGCCTTCTTCTCGCTGGAGATGTCGGAGGTGGAGCTGGCGCAGCGCTTCATCGCCTGCCGGGCGCGGATCTCGGGCGACAAGCTGCGCAAGGGTCAGGTCGGGCAGAAGGATTGGCCGAAGGTGGTGCGCGCCTGCAACGAGCTGGAGGAGGCGCCGCTCTGGTTCGACGACTCCTCGGACCTCGGGATCCTCGACCTGCGCGGCAAGGCGCGGCGGCTGCACGCCCAGGAGCAGGACAGGGGAGGCCTCGGTCTGGTGATCGTCGACTACCTGCAGCTGATGCGCTCCGACGACCCGCGCGCCAACCGGGTGGAGCAGGTCGGCCAGATGAGCCGCGGCCTGAAGATCCTGGCCCGCGAGCTGGAGGTGCCGGTGCTGGCGATCTCCCAGCTCTCCCGGGCTCCTGAGCAGCGGCATCCCCCCAAGCCGCAGCTCTCCGACCTCCGCGAGTCGGGGCAATTGGAGCAGGACGCGGACCTGGTCGCCTTCCTCTACCGCGAGGACTATTACCGGGACCCCGAGGACGAGCCCGACGGCCTCGCCGACGTGATCGTCGCCAAGCATCGAAACGGTCCGATCGGCACCCGCAAGCTGGTCTTCCTCGACCGCTTCCCGAAGTTCGCCGACTTCACCGGCCACGAACAGCCTGTCGAGCAGCCGGCCGGCGAGGGGCCGCCGTTGGAGGACACGGCGGCCGCCGGGCCTGAGTTCTGATGGCGGTCGCCCGCAGCGAGCCCTTCGCCGAGCAGGCCTGCCCGCTGGGCGTGTGCGACGGCTCCGGCTGGATCCTCGGGCCCGAGGACGTGGCGCGACCCTGCGAGTGCCGCGAGCAGCGCCTCAAGCGCGGCCGGGTGCGCGGAATCGCCTCGGTGATCCCGCCCCGGTACCGCGGCGTCTCCTTCGACCGGCCGCCGGTCTCCGACATGGAGCGCGCGCTCGAGACAAAAGGCGCGGTTTCACGCGTGAAGTCGTATGTCGACTCCCTGGACGAGAATCTGAAGTCCGGCCGCGGAATCTGGTTCCTCGGGGACGTGGGCACTGGGAAGACCACGCTGGCGATGCTGATTTCAAAGACGGCGCTCGAGCGTGGACATTCCGTCGCCATCTATTCGGCGCCGAAGCTGCTGGCCCGGATCCGGCGCACCTATGAGTCCGAGCCGGGGGTCGACTCGTATTCGCAGTTCTTTGAGCGTCTCACGTCAGTCGATCTACTCCACATCGACGACCTAGGTGCGGAGCGGCAAACCGACTGGGTCATCGAGCAGTTCTACGCGATCGTCAATGAGCGCTACGAGACCCAGCGCTCCATCATGGTCACCTGCAATGACGGGCAAGTCGAGGAGAGCGAGATTGAAGCGCGAGAACGCAAGAAGAGGGGGCGGGATCGCGAATTGCTTGTCGAGAGGCAAGTTGGCGCACGAACCTTCTCTCGTCTCGTTGAGATGTGCGGCGAGCCGATCGTCTTGTTCGGCGAAGATCAACGTCTAAGCGCTTAGTCTCCCGCCCATCGCCACCGCATAGCTCCATAATCCCTTCGCCATGCCAGGAATCGTCATAGTCGGAGCCCAGTGGGGCGACGAGGGGAAGGGCAAGGTCACCGACCTGCTCGCAGAGCGCGCCTCGATGGTCGTGCGCTTTCAGGGCGGCAACAACGCCGGCCACACCATCGTCCGCGGGGGCGACGAATTCAAGTTCCACTTGATCCCGTCCGGGATCCTCTACCCGGAGAAGGTGTGCGCGATCGGCAACGGCGTCGTCCTCGACCCCGGCATCCTGCTGGGCGAGATCGACGGGCTGAGGAAGCGCGGCGTGGACGTCGGCAACCTGAAGGTATCCGCCAACGCCCATCTGATCATGCCGTACCACATCCTCCTCGACACGGCCGGCGAGATGAAGCTGGGCAAGCTCTCGATCGGCACGACCCGCCGCGGCATCGGCCCCTGCTACGCCGACAAGGCGCTGCGGCTCGGCATCCGCGTCCAGGACCTGCTCGACGAGAAGATCCTGCGCACCAAGATCCGGGCGGCGCTGGAGCCGAAGCAGCAGGCGCTGCGCGAACTCTCGGTCCGGCGGCGGAAGCTGATCCGCGAGGCGGGCGAGGAGACCGGCGGGGCGGCGGAGGCGATCGAGGAAGCGCCCGATCCCCGGCTCGATCTGCACGCGATGACCGAGGAACACGTCAGCTTCGGGCACCGGCTCGAGCCCCACATCGCCGACACGGCCCGCCTCTGCTGGGAGGCGCTGGACGGCGGCGAGACCGTCCTCTTCGAGGGCGCCCAGGCGACCCTGCTCGACCTCGACCACGGCACCTATCCCT
>DASUUD010000170.1:0-2834 GCA_036374255.1 Solirubrobacterales bacterium
CCCGACCACTGCCATCTTCTTCGGCTGCTCGGGAAGCGACCAGGCGCCCCAGGTATCGACGACCCGGTCGCCGAACTCGACGCCGGGGATCGGCAGCGCCACCGAGCCGGTGGCGAGCACGACCGTGCCGGCCTCGAAGACGTCGTCGCCCGCCTTCACGTCTCCCTCCGCGGTCAGCGAGCCGTCCCCCTCGATCATCGTCACCTTGTTCTTGTCCCAGAGCATCTTCACGCCGGAGGAGAGGGAGTCCGAGACGGAGGCGCGGTGCTTGCCGAGCGCCTCCCAGTCGATCGAGACGCCCTTCGCCGCGATCCCCAGCTCGGCGCCGTTGCGGGCCTCGTCGTAGAGCTCAGCGGTGCGCAGCACGGTCTTGGCCGGGATGCAGGCGTAGTTGAGGCAGCGGCCCCCCGGCTTGTCCCGCTCGACCACCGCGGTCTTCTTGCCGAGCTGGGCGGCTCGGATCGCCGCGACGTAGCCGCCCGGGCCCCCGCCGATGACGATCACGTCATAGGAATCCGCCACGGGATGAGCCTATAGAACGAGCGTGCGATGGCCCGCAACCGGATTGCGTAAATCACAACTCCGGCCTCGCCCCATGGCGGACTACGGCTTTCTCTGACCCGGCACCCGGCTGGCGAGGCGGCCCATAGGCTCGATCGACTGCTCGAGGGTGTCGACGCTCTGGTTGAGGGTCTCCAGCGCCACCCGCATTTTCTCGACCAGGCCGCTCAGGCTCTCCATCCTGTCGTCGAGGCGCTCCATCGTCTCCGGCAGCAGGGCGAGGTGCTTCTGGACCTCGACCAGCAGCGGCATCGCCTCCTCGATCGTGGCCATGCGGCGGTCCATACCGTGCAGGACGCTGGTCGCCTCGGCGACCCGTGCCATGTTCTCGCGCACGGGCGGGAGGGCCTCGGTATCCGCCTTCACTCCCTCGAGTGACCGGGCGACGTCGGCCAGCGCGGTCGTGTGCTCTTCGATTCGGCGGGTGTTCTCGACGATTCGCGGGAGCGTCCGCAGGGCCTCCACCACGTCGGAGGGCAGCGCCGAGATGCGATCGAACGGGATGCCGAAGCGGCCCACCGGGTCAATCCCTCGGTTGCCTGGTCGGCATCTGGATCCGCGCCATCGCCCTGACCATGAAGAAGAAGAAGGTACCTGCAATCGCGAGCAGGCCGAGGGTTGCCACGACCTGCCCGACGCTGGCCGCCTCCGCGGCGAGCCCGAAGAAGGCGCTGAAGATGAGGAAGACGAGGATGAGCTGGAAGCCGAGCACAGCCCAGTAGCGGGCGCGCCACATCCCCCAGGCCATGATCCCCATCAGCAGTGCGGGGGCCAGCACCTGCGCAAGCCCGGGCCTCGAGCCGTCGACCTCGGCCCCGGCCAGGTAGCCGGCGACGATCGAGACGGCGATCAGGGCCGAGACGGCGGCCCCGAGCGTCACCACCAGCGGCCGCTCGCCCTCGGCCAGCGGCTCGAGCTCCTCGCGGACGGCGCGATTGCGCTCCTCGGCCCGTGCGTAGCCGCGCTCCATCCGCTCTCTCGGGGACGGGCGGGTGCCGCGCCGCTTGCGCTTGCTTCGCCCGCCCTCAGGCACCCGGGGCCGCCTCGCCCACAAGGGCCAGGGCACCGCGCAGGGCCTCCGCCCCGGCGGCAGGGTCCTCGGAATCCCGGATCGCCCTCACCACGCCGAGCCGGCGCGCCCCTGCGGCGATCACCTCGCCCGCGTTGGACGGGTCGATGCCGCCGATCGCGAAGAACGGATGGGGGGCGCTCGACGCCGCATGCTCCACGTAGCCGAGCCCGACCCCGGGCCGGCCCTCTTTGGTCGGTGTCTCCCAGATCGGCCCCACGCTCACGTAATCGACCGGGAGCGAGGCGGAGGCGGCGAGCTGCTCCGGGGAGTGGGTGGAGAGGCCGACGATCGCCTCGGGGCCGAGGATCCCCCGCGCCTCCTCCGCCGGCATGTCGTCCTGGCCGAGGTGGACGCCGTCGGCTCCGCATTCGCGGGCGAGATAGGGATCGTCGTTGACGATGAAGAGAGCGCTGTAGGTGTCGCAGAGCCGGCGAAAGGTGCGCGCAGAGCGTTCGATCTCGTCCTTGTCCAGCTCCTTCTCGCGCAGCTGCACGATGTCAACGCCGCCGGTGAGCGCCGCATGCAGGAGTGCCTCCGGCTCCGCTCCACCCGGCAGCGCCTCGCAGATGAAGTAGAGGCGCGCGGTGCGCAGCCGCTCCCGCCGCAGCGGGCCCCGTGCCTCTGGTTGTGCCAGGCTCATACCCCGATTATGAGCGAAGCGAGAGCGCGTTTACCGTGGGCAGAGGGGTCATCCCGCCGGTCAGCGGGTAATCCCACGGCTTTCGGGGAGTACCATCGAAGCAACGGGAGTCCGTAAGCCACGGGCTGAGAGGGCGGCTATGGCGCCGCCGACCGTCTGGACCTGATCCGGGTAATGCCGGCGGAGGCAAATGTGACTGACAAGAGAGGCTTCGATGCGGTGGTCGTCGGCGGAGGCGTCATCGGCCTGAGCTGCGCCTGGCGCGCCGCCCAACGGGGGGCGCGCGTCGCCGTGGTGGAGCGCTCCCGTCCCCCGGCGGGAGCGACGCGCGTCGCGGCCGGGATGCTGGCGCCTGTCGGCGAGCTGACCTTCGGCGAGCCCGAGCTGCTGGAGATGACGCTTGCCGCCGCGGAGCTCTATCCCGGCTTCGTCGAGGAGCTGGAGGAGGTGTCCGGGGCATCGGCCGGCTACCGCCGGCTCGGCGCCCTGCACGTCGCCCTCGACCGCGACGAGGCGGCGGAGCTGCGGCGGGTGCATGAGCTGCAGCGCTCCCTCGGGCTC
>DASUUD010000171.1:0-4574 GCA_036374255.1 Solirubrobacterales bacterium
CTGCATCTCTTCCTGATGCATTTGCCGTTCCGTTTGACGAAGCCCTTGCGGCACCGCCGGGGCGGCGCCGTCGGGCCGAGCACCGCGCCGCCCGGGAGCGTGGTGAAGATCTGGTCAGAGCCCACCGTGGTTCCGTGCGCGTTCTGGGCGACCACCCTGAAGTGGTAGGTAGTCCCCGCCGCGAGGCCCCCGATGTCAGCTCCCACGTTCTGCGGCGTGAAACCCGAGCCAGCGGCGATCGGTGCGGTCGAGGAGCCGTAGCCCGGGGTCGGTCCGTACTCGAAGCGGACACTCGTCGGTGAAGACTTGGGATTGACGCTCGCCGACAGGTTGACGGAGCTCTGGCCGGTCGCCGACGCGGAGGCGATAATGATCTGAGGAGCCGCCGGGGTGACGAACGTCTGGTCCGGCCCGTAGGCGGTGCCGCTGAAGTTGATCGCCACCACTCTGAAGTGGTAGACCGTTCCGGGCTCCAAGTTGGAAATGTTCTCGTCGACCGAATGGTCGAACTGGTCGTTGCCGATCACCGAGCTGATTTCGGTCGTCTCCCCGTAGGCGCTGCTCGGGCCGTACTCGAACGCGTAGACGGTCGCCCACCGGTTGGGGTTGATGTCGGCTTGGAGCGTCGCCGACGTCGGAGTGATGTTCGAGGCTGCCTCTCCACTGATCTCCGGAAGCGGCGCGGGAAGCGTTTCGAAGGTCATGTCGTCCCCGAACGTGGTCCCTTCGCTGTTCGTGGCGACGACCCGGTAGTGGTAAGTCGTGTAGGCCTCGAAGTCGCTGATCGTCGAGGAGAGCGGGGTCAGGCCCGTCGGGCTTCCGGCGTCATCGCCGGGTGCTTCGGCGGTCGTTTTTCCATAGGCGGTCGTGAGCCCGTACTCGAAGTAGTAGGTCGTGCCGTCCCCGTTGCCCTCGAACTCGGCGTTCAGCTGCACTCCTTCCTGGGAGATGTTGCTCGCGGGCAGCGTCTGGAGGCCGGCGACCGCCGGATTCGTGGTGAACGTCATGTCGGGGCCTTTGGTGGTCCCCAGGCTGTTGGTCGCGACCACGCGATAGTGGTATGTCGTCTCCAGCTCGAGGCCGGTGATGTCGGCGCTGAGAGGTGTCGAGCCGGTCGGCGCGCCGGCGTTCTGAACCGGGGTCGTCGAGCCGTAGCTGATCGTTTTCCCGTACTCGAAGTGGTAGGTCGTGCCGTCGCCGTCGCCCTCGTAGGACCCGTGCAAGGTGGCGAATCTCGCTCCCACGTCCGAGGCGGGCAGCGTCGTCAGGCTCTGGACGGCGGGCAGCGTTTTGAAGGTCCGGTCGTTCCCGGGGCTGTTGCCCTGCGGGTTGCTGGCCACGACCCTGTAGTGGTATTCGGTGTCGGGCTGCAGGCCACTGACATCGAATGAGAGGTTGGTCAGTTCGGTGGGGCTGCCGACGCTTTCCCCGGGTGGCACGTGGCTCTGGTTCCCGTAGGCGGTTGTGGTTCCCCACTCGAAGTAGTATTTGGTCTCTTCGCCATTCCCGGTGAAGTGCGCTTTCAGTTTCGCGCTCGTGCGGGTGATGTTGTCCGCCGGGTCGGTCAGCAGCCCTTGGACGTAATGCGGCGTGATCGTCTTGTCGCTGCCGAAGTTTTTCCCGTTCGCGTTGGCCGCGACCAGCCGGTAGTGGTACGTCGTCTCGCCGACCAGGCCGGAGAGTTCGGCGCTCACGTTCTGCGCTGTGTTGAAAGGAATCGCCTCGGCGCAGTCCTGTTTCGAGCCGTAGGCGGTGCTTTCGCCGAATTCGAAATAGCATTCGGTCACTTCGCCGCCACCGGCCGGATCGATGAAACCGCCGACTTCGACGTTGCCCAGCGGTTCCTCGGTCGTCACGTCGGGAACGATCGCTCCGGAGACTTCCTTGATAACGCCTTCGGGCGGGGCGACAAAGAGCGTGTCGGTTGATTCCTCGACGGCGACCGAGCTGATGCCGCCACCCGGGGTGATTTCCTCGACCAGGATGCCGCTTGAGGTGTCATAGGATCTCACCGTCGTGCTGCCGTTGGCGACGTAGATGCGGTTCGCCGCGCCGTTGATCGCGATGCCGGGGTTGTTCGTGTTGGCGCTGGGAAAGGCGATTTTGGTTGCGTAGCCGCTGGCCGCGGTGTACTTCCAGATCGGTACACCGAAGCTGTACGGCGCCACGTAGAGGTCGTCGTTGCTCGGGTCGATCGCGAGCTTGCAGAAGTTGAAGCCGACCGCGAAGGTCCCAACCGCAGCTCCCGCGGCGGTGTATTTCGCCACAGATGAGCCGCTGTAGTTGCCGCCCCAGACCTGACCGGCGCTGTTGACGGCGACGCCGCAGGTTTCGCCGCCCACGCTGATCGGGAAGCCCGAGAGCGCGCTTCCTCCGGAGCCCCAGCCGTAGATGTTGGTGTTCGAGGGAGTCGCGTAGATGTTGCCGCTCGACGCTGCGGCCGAGTTGTCGACCGCCAGGTCCCGATCGCCGCAGAAGCTGGTGATGCCGGCGTTGATCGGGAAGGATCCGCCGAGCGGCGTCACGGTGCCGGGCGCGGTCCTTTCCAGGCCGTAGATATTTCCGTCGGCGAGGAAGTAGATCCGGTTGCTGGCATCGTGGAACTCGACGTTGCAGCCGTTGCCGGTGCCGGAAGCTGTCGGGCCTTCCTTCCCGTATTCGCCGGTCACGGTCGTGTGCAGGTAGGCGGCCGGGGCCGGGGCCGTGCTGAGGGCGAGGAACGAGGCGACGAGGACGCATAGCAGCCCCAGCCGAGCGGCGAGGCGGCCATCCGTGACGGCACTCCGCGCCCGGCATGCGCTGTCAGCGGTGGGCTGAGTCGGTGCCGCGGAGCCCCGATCGGCGTCTCTCACTCGCTCTCTCCTCTGTCCGGTTGCCGCGCTTGATTACCGCCCAGCGAGGCGCCGGACGGCGCCTGCAGGGATCCCCCGCCGGAGAATTGGGAGGCTCGCTTCACAGCGATGCCTTCCTTGCTGTATTCGCCGCTACACAGGACCGACTCGGCGACCGAAGGGACACCAGCACGAAGCGCAGTGACGACCGCTGAGTGCGCGGTCAAATGGCCCGATCGGCGCTCCGAGCGAAGCGGAGGGGCGATGATCGGAGGCTCGGTGGCAGGGAGGCTGCGAACGATGGGGTCCTTGCCGACCCGAGGGGAAAGCGAGGGGAGCGCGCTCGGGACCCGCCATGCGGCGGCCCGACGCTCCGAAACCGAGTCCGTCGTCGTTGCCGACGGTGTCCCCACGTCTCTCTCTCCTTCTGCCGCTCCCCTTTTCCGTTCCCGCCCCTGTCGGGCGGACCCCTAGCTGGGAATCGGCGTTTCGCTCACTGCCCACCTAAGCAGGCGGGCTATTTCTCTCTCCTGCCATTGGAACACCACCGCTTCCCTCAAGGGACAAAGGCGGTTCCTAAGGCCGTGGCAATTAGAACAGAGGCGGACCACCTTGTCAAGGGACAAATCTGTCTCCCGAAGGTTGCAATGCTGCAAAATGGCTTTACAATGCCTGATAGGTGGCGGGTTGCGGGAGGCCCAAAGTACTGCTTTGAGCCTATGACGTACCACCAAATCGGAGTCCCCAATCGGCACTGAGTTACACCCGCATACCCGGTTATCTTCCGGCGAGATGGTGCGGACGCCGTGGGGGGATGCCACCGAGCTTCGGGCGCGAATGCTGCGTCCCGGCCGGGGTACCCCGCGGGAGGAGGCGGAGCGAAATCAACGCGAGCGGCTGTTCGCGGCGATGGTCGCGACGGTCGCCGAAAAGGGCTACGAGGCGACCACCGTCGCCGACCTCGTAGACCTCTCGGGGGTCTCGCGCAGCGCCTTCTACCGGCACTTCGACGACAAGGAGGAGTGCATGCTGACGGCGGCCGAGTCGCTCATCGAGCCGACCATCGAAGGGATCTCGGAGGCGGTGACTGCCGAAGGGGGCGAGGAGAGAACCAGGCAGGCGCTGGAGGCGATGCTGAATTTGATCGCCGGCCAGCCGGCGGCCTCCAAGATGGCCTTCGTCGAGATCTACGCGGCGGGCCCGAAGGGCGTCGAGGTGGTCGAGCGGACCCTGGACACCTTCGAGAAATACGTCGCCGGCCTCTTCCAACAGGTCCCGGGACGGGAGGAAATGCCCCCGCAGATGATCCGGGCGATGATCGGCGGCCTGCAGAAGGTGATCCACAAGCGGCTCTACCGTGACGAAGAGGGAGAACTGGTCGATCTGACGCCGCAGATCTGGCAGTGGTGGCTCTCCTACCCACCGCCCCCCGGCCCCCTGCGGGCGCCGCGACGGCGGGCGCAGAAGCCGCGCCCCTTCGCCGAGCGCCAGGCCGTCGCCAATCCGGCTGAGCGGGTGCTGCGTGCGCTGGCCGCAATCGTTGCGGAGAAGGGCTACCCCGCGACCACGGTGGCCGAGATCGTCGAGCGGGCATCGACCTCCCAGCGCACCTTCTACGAACACTTCGCGAACAAGGAGGAGGCGCTGATCGCCGCCCTCGACAGCGGCTCGGCACAGATGCTGGGCACCACCCTGCCCGCCTTCCGCCGCGCGCCCGACTGGCAGCACGCCGTGCGCAGCGCC
>DASUUD010000172.1:0-11910 GCA_036374255.1 Solirubrobacterales bacterium
GCGGCGTTCTCGTTGGAGGGCGCCTGCGCCTGCTTGGCCGAAACCAGGACGAAGCGACCGTGATCGCTGCGCAGCAGCACATCGTGGAAGGCCCGGGTCGTGTGCTGGACGGTGCGGACGAGCAGGTCGTGCAGAAGGTCCCAGTCCGAGAGCGGCGCCTCGTGCAGGGGCTGCCCACCACGCCAGCCTCCGACCAGGTGCAGCAGGCAGTCGACGCGCCCGAAGCGATCGACCAGGTGCGCGCACCAGGCCCTGGTCGCGTTCTCGTCGAGCAGGTCCACGGCGCGGCCGTCCCAGTGCCCCTCGGCGAGTCCGAGCGCCTCGCCTACGTCATCGGCCGCCTGCTGATCACGGTCGCAGCCGCAGACCACAGCTCCAGCTTCGCCGAACCGCTCTGCAACCACCGGCCCCAGCCCACCGGCGACCCCTGCGATGGCGATCACGCGGCCGTCCAGACCCATATGGGGGAGGCAGGATTCGAACCTGCGTAGGCATAGCCAACTGGTTTACAGCCAGTCCCCTTTAACCACTCGGGCACTCCCCCGGGGAGGAATGGCGATTCTAGTTGCTGCCGCCCCCAACCCACGGCAGGGGTGTGTCACGTTGGCCCCGCATACCGGGGCAAACGTCACACACACTCAGGTGAGATACTCGCGGCCGTGCTGAGCGACCGGTTCTACTCACGCGCCTCGATCGCGATGGGCGCCACCGGATTGCGCTTGACCGGCAAGCTCAACGTGCCCCTCTACCGGCTCAGCGGCGGCCGGATCGGCGGGCGCTTCGACAAGGCGCCGGTGCTGCTGATCACCACGACCGGCCGCAAGTCGGGGCAACCGCGAACGGTTCCCGTCGTCTACCTCGACGACGGGGACCGCCTCGTCGTGATCGGCTCGAACGCCGGTCACCGCAACGAGCCCGCCTGGTCCCTCAACCTCAAAGCCGATCCGGAGGCGGAGGTCGAGGTCGGCCGCAGGAGGCGGCGGGTCCGGGCCCGGATCGCGGAGGGCGAGGAGCGGGCCGACCTCTGGCGCCGCCACAACGAGCAGTTTTGCGGCTTCAACCGCTACGAGGCGAGGACCGACCGTGACATCGCGGTCTTCGTGCTCGAGCCGGTCTAGGCGGACTCGCGCAGCATCTGCGCCTCGGGCAGGCGCTGCAGCTTCTTCAGCGTGCTGTTCTCGATCTGTCGGACCCGCTCGCGGGTGACGCCGAAGGTGCGGCCGACCTCCTCCAGGGTCAGCGGCTCCAGCCCCGAGAGGCCGTAGCGCAGCTCGATCACCTGCCGCTCGCGCTCCGGAAGCGCGTCGAGCGCCTTGCGGACCCCCTCTTTCTGGAGGTGTTCGCTCGCCTCCTCGAAGGGCTCCGCCACGGCCTCGTCGGCGACGAAGTCGCCCAGCTCCGACTCGTCCTCGTCGCCGACCGGCTTCTCGAGCGAGACCGGCAGCTGCGCGACGCGGAGGATCTCGCGCACGTCGCCGAGCGGCCAGCGCAGCTCCGCCGCGATCTCCGTCGGCTCCGGCTCGCGCCCAAGTCGCTGCACCAGCTGGCGCTCGACGTGGGCGACCCGGTTCAGCTTCTCGACCATGTGGACCGGGATGCGGATCGTCCGCGCCTTGTCGGCGATCGCCCGGGTCACGGCCTGCCGGATCCACCAGGTCGCGTAGGTGGAGAACTTGTAGCCGCGTCGGTAGTCGAACTTCTCGACCGCGCGGATCAGCCCCAGCGAGCCCTCCTGGATCAGGTCGAGGAAGCTGAGGCCGCGGCCCAGATAGCCTTTCGCGATCGAGACGACGAGCCGAAGGTTCGCCTCGACCATCTGCCGCTTGGCCAGCATGTCGCCGCGCTCGATCCGTTTCGCCAGCTCCACCTCCTGTCCCGCGGTCAGCAGGTCGACCTTGCCGATAGAGCGAAGGTAGAGGCGCAGGGAATCGAGGCTCGGTTCCACCGTGAGGTCCAGCTCCGGTTTCTTCGGCTGGCCGTTGGTCGCCTCGCCGCGCTGCTCCTTGTAGGCGTCGACGCCGTCTTCGGAAATGACCTCGACGCCGTTTTCGACCAGGTGCGCGTGCAGGCCGCTGACCTGCTCCTTGGTGACCTCCACCTCCTCCAGGGTGGAGGCGATCTCCTCGAAGGTGAGATAGCCGCGCTCGCGACCCAGCGCGATCAATCCCCGCAGCTCATCAGGCTCCGAAAACGGCTGTGCGCCCGAATCCTGGTTTAGTCCCTGCGGGACCGCGTCCAACGGCTCGATCTCACTGCCTCCGGTGCAACCTCGTCCCCTTCGGGGGCCGGCCACAACGCTCCGGCCAGGCGCAAGTATAGGGAGAAAGCTCGTCCGCCCGTCCGCCCGCCGGCCGCCCGGACTACCCTTCAGTCTGATGGCAGGCGATGCGATCACCGTCACCCCCCGCGCCACCGACGTCCAGGCCTCGGCCCCCGCGACGATGGTCAGCCTCTCGCGGGTCGGGGTCACCGGCGTCGAGAAGGTCATCCGGGTCAGGGCGGACGGCGCCGAGAACCTCTACCACGCCGAGTTCGAGTGCTTCGTCGATCTCAATCCTCGCCAGGCCGGCGTGCACATGTCCCGCTTCGAGGAAGTCGTCGCCGAGGCCATCGACGAGGTCGTGCTGGGCGAGGCCCTGCGCGCCGAGATCCTGGCCGCCCACATCGCCCAGCGAGTCCGTGAGAGGCAGGGCGGCCTGCGCGCCGAGGTCTCGGTCGGCGCCCGTTACCCGGAGACGGTCGAGACCCCCAAGAGCGGCCGGCCCACCCAGGAGATCTACGGTTTGTACGGGACCGCGGTGGACTCGCTGCGCGGCACGCGAACCCTGACCGGCGTCCAGGCCCAGGGGATGACGGCCTGTCCCTGCGCCCAGGAGATGGTCGGAGACCTGGCGCGCGAAAGGCTCGCCGCGCAGGGCTTCGAGCCCGACCAGATCGAGCGCGTGATCGAGGCGGTGCCGCTCGCCACCCACAACCAGCGCGGCATCGGGACGCTGCACATCGGCTGTCCCGAGGGCGGCCCCGCTTGGATCGACGCCCCGGAGCTGCTGCGGATCGTCGAGGGCTCGATGAGCTCCGAGATCTACGAGCTGATGAAGCGGCCCGACGAGCTGGCCGTGGTCGAGAAAGCGCACTCGCAGCCGCGCTTCGTGGAGGACTGCGTGCGAGAGATGGTCCGCCGTGTCGTCCACGACTACCCGGACTTGCCAGGCGAGGCCTTCGTGATGGCCCGCCAGGAGAACCTGGAGACGATCCACCGCCACAACGTGGTCGCCGAGCGCTACGGCACCCTCGACGACCTGCGCCTCGAGCTTGGGAGCGGCGAGCACCAGCGCCGCCACACCACGGTCAGGGAGTGGCTCGAGGCTCCCGCGATCTAGCAACGCCTGCAAGCCGTCGCCCGGCGTTGTCCTCGGTCGGCCGACTTGGTCACGTGCGGATCAGGGACCTATGCACGCTCCCCGCGTCGGCCTTCCTGTGTCCTGGCCAGGCGCTGTTTTCGGCGTTGCTCGTCTAGGCGGCTCCGCAGGCCGAAGAAGTAATCGGCGCCGCTGGCCACGGTCACCGCGACGGCGACGTAGACCAGCGCGTCGACCCAGCCGGGCGCCGGGTTGGCGGCGATCAGGGCGAACACAGCGGCGATCTGGAGCACGGTCTTCAGCTTCCCCAGCCAACTCGCGGCGATCACCACGCCGCGCTCGGCGGCGATCACCCGCAGCCCGGTGACGGCGATCTCGCGGGCGATGATCACCATCGCAACCCAGGCCTGGAGCCGGTCCAGCGAGACGAGCGAGACGAGTGCGGCGGTGATCAGGAGCTTGTCGGCGAGCGGGTCCATCAGCTTGCCGAAGGTCGTAACCGCGTCGCGGGAGCGCGCGAAGTAGCCGTCGAGGCCGTCGGTCAGCGCCGCCAGGGCGAAGACACCCGCCGCGAGAGCGTCCCCGTTGGGCGTCTCACCGAGCAGGGCGACCACGACAACCGGGACCGCGAGGATCCGCAGCAGGGTCAGGGCATTGGGGAGGTTGAGCGGGAACATCAGCGGGCGTCCTTCTCGGCGAAGAAGTTCTCCCCCTCAATACTGACGTGCGGGACCGCGGCGGCCACCGAGATCAGGTTCATCGCCGCCGCCTTCGGCACGAGCAGCGAGCGGATCATTTCTCAGCCAGCCCACCACCAGGCGGGTCCAGCTCGCCGACGTCGAACGCCTCCGGGACGGAGTCCGCGGCCGAGGCGCCGAGCGCGCGGCGGAGCACGACCAGGTGCTGCGCGTGCCCTGCCGCCAGCGCCGCGGCGAGGGTCCGCGGGGCGTCGGTGTAGAGCCTCGGCGCCGCCTCGACGTAGTGGGCGAGCGCCGCGCTCTCCAGCTCGTAAGCGAGCTCGAGCAGCTCGGCCCGGCTCCGCGCCTCGCCGAGCTCGACCTCGATCTCCCCGGGGTCGGTATCGCCCCCCGCCCCCCTGATCGCCTTGGTCAGCGCGTCCGCGTACTCCTGCTCGTGCGCCCGGAGCTGCCGCGCGATCGCGGCATCGCGGCGGCTCAGCCGCGGCATCGCGGCGGTGTAGAGGTCAAGCGTCGCCAGCTCCCGGGCGAGCGCCGCGTTGAGGATCGCTACGTCCGACCCCTTTTCCGGGTCGGTCTCGGCGCCTCGGCCGCTGGGACCGCAGCCGCTGGCGACCAGGACGGCGCCGACGAGGGCCAGCATCACCCGGCCCGCCTCCCGCGCGACGCAGCGGCGTCTCTTGGTTCGGCTCCCGCCCATGGCGGGGCGAAAGCCTATTTGCGGACCCCTACTCCGTGGCGCTCGCCTTCGCCTTGGATTTCCTCCGCGGCGTCCGCTTTCTGCTCGCTCCCTCGGGCATCTCGAAGCCCAGCATCTGGGCGGCCACCGGCACGCCCTTCCCGTCGGTCTTCGCAAGGCGGGAGTTGGCGCGCTTCTGGATCGCGAGGATCTCGTCGAGGGTCCCCTCCAGGAGCGACGTCAGTTCCTCCCAGCCCGGCTCGTCCAGGACCATCAGGGTCCGGCTCATGTGGCGGTCGACGCGCCGATCGAACGTCTCCGCCTCCAGGGCGGCGACGGCATCGTCGACGATCAGCTGCAGCAGGTCGGCGCTCAGGCCCGGCCGCACGGAGGCGGGAAGCGCCGCCCAGTCCCGATCGGTCAGAAAGGCCCGCGAGGTCGCACGGTAGTAGTGCTCGACCGCCCCACGACGGGGCTCGGTCTTGACCAGCTCGATGCAGTTGTTGTCCCTCAGCACCTTGACGTGGTAGCTGACCTGGCTGAGTCCCTCCCCCAGCTCCTTCGCCAGTTCATTCGGACTGGCAATCCGTTCGTTGAGAATGGAGAGGATCTCAACGCGGAGGCCGTGGGTCAGCGACTTCACCAGGCCCTCGTCTATTCCGGCCTTCTCCTGCTTGCGTGGTGATTCCGTCCTCGCCTTCCTGCCAATCCTTCGACTTGCGGCCAATCGGATTTCCTCCAGTGGTATGGGCGATCGAAGGATCCATCGTATTTGGCAAAGCGACGTTCGCAACAAGCTGCTCCAAGGCCGATTGGAGATGTGCCACAAATTCCGTGATTCGATCCAGTCCGGATGAACGACGCGCCAAGAACCGGGGAGATCAGTCGCGAGGAGACCCTCGCCTCGCTTGCCGCGGAGGTCCATTCCTGCACCCTCTGCCCACGCCTCGTCGCCTGGCGGGAGGCACGGGCCGCGGACCCCCCGCTGCGCTACCGCGGCCAGGCCTACTGGGCGCGACCGGTCTCCGGCTTCGGCGATCCCGACGCAGGCGTGGCGATCGTCGGCCTCGCCCCGGCGGCGCACGGCGGGAACCGCACGGGTCGGATGTTCACGGGCGATCGCTCGGGCGACTGGCTCTACGCCGCACTCCACCGGGCGGGCTACGCCAACCAGCCCGAGTCCGTGAGTCGCGACGACGGCCTGCGCCTGCGCGGCGCCTACGTCACCGCAGCCGTTCGTTGCGCGCCGCCCCGCAACCGGCCGACCCCCGCGGAGCGCGACAACTGTCTCCCATATCTGGTGCGCGAGCTCGCGCTGCTCGAGCGCTGCCGCACGATTGTGGCGCTCGGCTCCTTCGCCTGGGCCGCGTCGCTGCGCGCTCTGGGGGGCCTCGGCGTCGAGCCGCCGCGCCCCAAACCGCGATTCGGGCACGGCGAGGAGGCCAGGCTCGGGGACTGGACCCTGCTCGGCTGCTACCACCCAAGCCAGCAGAACACCTTCACCGGCCGCCTCACCGAGGAGATGCTCGACGGCGTGTTCTCGCGGGCCGCCGCCCTGGCCAGGTAGGTTGGGGCGTCCATGAGGCAAGCAGGCGCAATCGCAGCGATCGCCCTGCTCGCGGCCCTGATCGTCGCGGGCTGTGGCTCAGACTCCGGCGAGGACGAGCCTCGCGGCCCGGGCGACTCCGGCGAGGTGACCCAACCGTCCGGAGCCTCGGCGAACCAGGGCTCCGACTCGGGTCCCAGCGGAGTCAGGGCGGAGAGCTGCGAGGTCGAGGGCGGCGAGTTCGTCGCCCTGCGGGCTGTCGAAGAGGACTGCGAGACCGCGCGGGTGGTCGCCGAGGAATGGAGCCACAGGGCGAGCTGCTCCGAGCCCGAGGGCGGCTCGCGATTCGCCTGCACCGTGCGCGGCTACCGCTGCCTCGGCACGACCGCGGGTCGCGGCATCGCGGTCAGCTGCGCCCGCCCCGGCCGCTCCATCTCGTTCCTCGCCGATCCCCGCTGAGCCCCCGGACGCCACCTAGAATGGGTCCGTCGCCGGCGTAGCTCAGTTGGTAGAGCACTTCACTCGTAATGAAGGGGTCCCCGGTTCAAGTCCGGGCGTCGGCTCTCAGTTCCAGAGCCAAATGCGAGTGGTTGAGAGCGCCAGATTTCCTGGCCCGTCTCTTAATCGTCTCTCAAAACGCGCACTTCCAGCCCAAAGCCGATGCTGCGGAGCGTCTCGGCAATGCTTTCAAGACCGGGCAAGCCGAGGTTCTGGAGCAGCCAGCGGTGCCTTCACGTGAGGAGGCACGGCTCCCGGCTGGGCTTCCGGCTCGGGCGTATGAACGCCTCTTCAAGAGCCGCGATGAACTCCCGAGTCTTCTTGCGTTTCTCTCCCCAGTCGTAGACTTGCCCGCCGCCTCCGAAGAAGTTCCCCCGCTGGGATCGTGTACCGCCAATGAGGACGCGAATCCGTGAGCCGTCCTCAAATACTCTGATCGTCATGTCTTGCCCGGCCCAGGACCGCATAGACATGCCGGTGTTATCGGAGATGGTCCCCAGCGATGACCTCGAAGCATACGTGCGGCCCGGCGGGCGGGTCGAGGCGCAGCGCGACTTCGCCGCTAGCGCCTGCAGCGGCGGCTTCCCCTGTCGCGGGTGTTGCGGTCGACGTCGATGAAGCGCCAGCCGTAGCCCTCACGGCCGAGGCGGAGGCGGAGGATTCCGAAACTGCCGGATATGCGCTTCCGGCTGTTGAGTTCCCGGTGGGTGAAGCCGAACAGGGAGCGGCCGCCGGTGCCGACCGTGAACTGGACGATGCCGCGGCGGCGGTCGGCGGCGCCGTTCGGCGCCTGCGGCGCGAAGCGCTCGTAGACGTGGTCGTGCCCGTTGAGGACGACATCGGCGCCGGCCCGGTAGAGCGCCCGCCAAAAGGGGCGCACCGGCTCGTCCTCGCCGTGCACGCCGGAGGAGAAGAGCGGCTGGTGCCAGTAGGCGAGCACGCAGCGGTTGGGATGCTTGCGCAGGTTCCGCCGCAGCCAGCGAAGCTGACGGGAGTCGCCCCGGCAGCCGACCATGGAGCAGTTGGCGTTGAGGGAGATCAGGTGCCAGCTACCGAGGTCGAACGAGTGCCAGCCGAGCCCGCGGCGCCCGGCCCGTCCATCCCGTCTCCCCCGCCCGTTGAAGTAGCTGAAGTAGCCGGGCGCGACGCCGCGCCAGTACTCGTGGTTGCCGATCGCCGGATACGTCTTTCCCTTCAGCCGCCCCCAGGTCGCCCCATACACGCTGGGGAAGTTCTCCAGAAACGGTTCGGGGTAGAGCAGATCGCCAAGCGGCAGCACCGCGGCGTACCCGCCCCCGTAGAGCAGTCGCGCGGTAGCGGCCTGCCCGCACCGCAGCCCGTCACCCCGCCCCCCGTTAAACGCCGCATGACCGGGCGAACAGGCGATGTCCCCAGCCGCCGCAACCACCGGCTCCGCCCGCGCATCGGCCACCCCGGCCCCGCACAGCACCAGCGCCAACGCCGCCCCGAAGAGCCGCCTCCTCCAGATCCTCATCCTCAACCGCAACAAGCTCAGTAGAGCAAGGTAGCGGCTCCCTCCATGGCGAGGTGTTCGACCTGCTCGAGCCCGGCGGGGTCTTCGCCAACTTTGAGCACGTGGCCTCGCCCACCCACCGCCTCCACCTGGTGTTCTTCGCGGCGATGGCGGAGCCGATCGAGAACGAGGACCCCCTCGGACCGCCTGCTCGACGTCGAGACTGAGCTCGGCTTCGATGACGTCGACTGCCACTGGAAGTGGCTCGAGATGGCGATCTGATCGACGTCAAGCCGGGCGAGTCACCGGCGTCGACCGGACGAGCCGATTGGCAGCACGAGGGAATCGCCTCTAGTTGCCGCCCAGCGGGATCAACGTCCCGTCGCGGGCGACCGCGAAGACGCCGATCTCGTTGCGGCCCGGCCGGAAAGCGCCCGGCGGCACCACCGCGCCGTACTTCATCTCCTCCTCCTCAAGGAAGGCGCGCCCGGTCGCGGCGAGGCGCCCGTTGACCGAGACCGCGATCAGGCTCGCCCGCCGCACCCCCTCCAGGGTGCCGGCGACGAAGGCCGGCAACTCGTCGCCGTCGGGGTCGACGTCCTCGTAGTGGGAACCGTTCTCGACCGTCGCCGAGAAGCCCTCCGGAATCCCCGCTGAGAGCGGCGGCACCGGCCCGCCGAGCAGTCGCGAGGCGGGACCCAGCGCGTAGATGCCACCGGCGCCCAGCCGGGCGCGAGACCGGAGCATCGCCGTCCGGCGCTGGCGCAGCATCAGCTCGAGCGGCACCCGCACGACCTCCTGCCGGCCGTTGACGATCGCGACCGTGCCACCGCGGTGGCCCGCTGCGATCGGCCGCCCCTGGGTCTCGTAGACGGAAGGGATGCCGAGCCGCCGGGCGATCGTCGGCACGATGTCGACCGTCCGGGTGTGCACCGGCGAGGCGCCGCCCCGCCGCTGCCCGGGGTACTTGACGAACAGCGGCGGGTTGGCGATGCCGCCGAGGTTGGACCGCTCGGCAATGCGACGGTAGACCCTGCCGCCCTGGAAGGAGATGCCGTGGTCGGCGGTGACGACGACCATCGCCTCGCGCCAGGTCCCGAGCCGCTTCAGCCTGCGGATCATCAGGCCGACCAGCCGGTCCGCGTAGGCGGTCTGGAGGATATGGCGCTGTTCGGCGCTCGCGACTCCCGCCGAGCCGACCGCCCAGCGGGCGCCGCTCGGCGTCCCCAGGTAGGACACCGAGGTGTTCAGGTACATCCGCCCGTCCGGCAGGAAGCGCCACGGCTCGTGCGGCAGCTCCATGTGGATCACGCTCAGGGTCCGCCCGCCCGGCGGGATGCGGTCGATGAAGCGCTCGAACTCGCCGGGGCTGGGCGGCGTGAACAGGTCCTGGGCGAAGCGCCCGGCGCCCTTGTCGCCGCCGGGGTTGTTGTTGCCGAAGTCGCCGAAGGTGGTGCTGACGTTGGGCAGCTGGTTGGCGAGCGCCGGCGGCAGCACGATCCGGCCTGCAACGTACTTGAGGTCGGCGAACAGGCTCTCCAGCCGCTGCGACTGCGGCGGCCGCTGAAGCTCTCCGCACAGCGACTCCGGGCAGAGCTGCGTCACCGCCTCCTCGACGTGCAGCCGGTAGGCGCCGCCGAGCAGGCTGAAGACGCTGTTCGGCTGGTCCGAGGCGATCGGCAGCGTGCTGCCGCTCGGGTTGTTCCCGGTCAGGATCCCCGGCACGGCGCGGCCGGTGAAGTCGGCGACGGTCGTGTTGTTCGGGTACCAGGTCCCGTCCCTGGCCAGCCCGGCGAAGCCAGGGAAGCGGCCGGCGTCGATCCTCCCGTCCGGCCGCAGCAACGTCGCCGTCGGCAACTCGTCGAAGATCGCGATCACAACCGGCGCCTCGCTCTCCACCCGGGCGCCGAGGGCGCTGACATCGTCCTGGGGCAGGACCAGCTTCGAGCTGTCGCTGAAGAAGAGGAAGATGACCAGGAAGACGAGTGGCGCGAAGGAGAGCACGTCAAGCAGGTTGCGCACGAAGCGGGTCCGCGCCAGCCCGTATGCCACCAGCGCCCCGAGGCCCAGCGCGAGGAGGACGATCAGCGCCGTCGGGCTGGTGTAGATGCGCTTCTCGACCTGGACGAATAAGAAGGCGGCGATCGTCGCCACCAGGCCGAGGTGCAGCAGCCGGTAGGCGCGGCGATCCACCGCCGCCACCGCCGCCTCGAGCGCGAGCAACGCCAGCGGCGGCACGAAGAGGACGAGGAGCGCCAGGATGACGATGTCCCCCGCGGTGTTGCTGCGGGCGACGAAGAAGTCCGGGTTCTTGCCGAGCAGGTCGAGCAGCGGCTGGGCGAAGGCGAACGCCCACAGCGCGCCCAGGTGGGCGCCGCCGACCAGCAGCTCGCGGCGCCCGCCGCCGGACGTGTTCCCCGCCCGACCCGTCACGCTGTGCTCAGTGCCACACCCCGGTAGAGGACCCGTGTGCCGGAGGGAAGCTCCTCGCGGCGCTCCACCTCGAAGCGGCTTGCCAGCTCCCGCTCGAAGACGTCTAGCTCGTAGTCGGCGTTGGAGCCCTCCCGCTTGCCGGAGAGCAGCCTGCGCACCATCGGGTCCTCACGCTTCGGGAACTCGATCACCAGTGTCGCGCCGAGCCCGCGCAGCCAGTCGAGCAGCTCGGCGACCGGCACGTTGGCGGTGATCGAGACGTGGTGGACGAAGGCCAGGGCGAGCGCCAGGTCCGGGGTGCCGCGGGCCTCCAGCGGGCGGCGCTCCATCCCACGCCAGCCGAGCCCGGGCGAGGGATCGGCGAGGTCGACGACCAGCGGCAGGATGCGCCGCTCCCCCTCCGCGCGCAGCGATCGGTAGAGCGCCTCCACGGTCGCCGGGTCGTAGTCGAAGGCGACCACGTGCTCGGCGTGCTCTGCGGCGATTCGCGCGTAGGCGCCGTCGTTGCAACCCATGTCCCAGACCAGGCCGGGGCGCTTCGAGGCCGCCGCCTCGCGCACGAAAGCCACCTTGCGCTCGGTGTCGGCGTCGCTGTAGGTGTTGTCCTCGCGGTACCCGGTCCAGGCCGTATCGCCCGCCTTCCAGGAGAGACGGGCGACCAGCTTGCGCAGGCGGCGCAGATTGGCCTCGATCAGCTCGGTCTTGAAATCGGCCCGCTTCATGTGGCGCTTCACGTCGCCGCCCGCGCGCGCCTCGTAGCGGCGCTCAAACCGCGCGTGCAGGACGATGTGGCCGAGCACGCCGCGCCGCAGCCGGTCGCGGAGGCTGAACAGGCGCGCCGCCTCGCTCGGCGAGATCCCGTCGATCGAGCCGCGCAGCCACGGCTGGAAGGGAACGTCCCGGTAGGCCTGGAGCAGCAGCGGGTAGAGGTAGAGCATGCAGAACTGCCGGTAGCCGGCCCAGGGCTCCCCCTCGCGCAGCCGCTCGAAGGAGCCGATGTCGATGAAGACCGGCTCGGCGCCGCGGAACTGGACGTTGTAGGGGGTGGCGTCCTTGAGACCGAGCCCGGCGCCGAGCGCCTCCAGCGCCAGGTCGAGCTGCAACAGCGCCGCGTCGCGCAGCATCCCGAACGTCCACTCGTAGGGGTAGGAGACGAAGGGGACGCGCTCGTGGCGCAGGACGGCGGCGGCGCCCTCGGGCAGCAGCGCCGCGGCCTCACCGGG
>DASUUD010000173.1:0-2262 GCA_036374255.1 Solirubrobacterales bacterium
CGCTCGCGCACCAGCCATGCGGCCGCCGACTCCCAGAATGCCGTCGTGCCGCCGTTGCCGAGCGCGACCTCGTAGCCGTCGGGAAGCGCGAACAACTCCCGGAGGCCGTCGCGAACCCGTCCCACCAGGTCCCTGACCGGCGCCTGGCGGTGCGAGGTGCCCATCAGGTCCGCTCGCTCGGCCAGCTTGGCGAGCGCCTCGGGGCGAACCTTCGACGGCCCGCAGCCGAACCGCCCATCAGCCGGCCTCAGCTCGGCGGGAATCGTGGCTGTTTCGGTCGCTGCGGTCATGGTCGATGAAGTTTCTCGCGTCCCGAAGGTCGAGAGCGCCGAGGCCGCGACAGGTTATTGACCGCCTCGGGTGGACTCCCCCGCGGGCCGGGTTTAGGCTCGTTCCGTCCAGCAAGGATGATCCGGCTCCTCTACATCGTCAGCATGATCGTGCTGGCGATCGGGGTCATCGTCGCCGTCATCGTGGGATTCGCCGATTCGGTCGGGACGGGCATCCTGACTCTGATCCTCGCGCCGATCGTCGCCCTGATCTACCTGATCATCGCCAGGCTCTGGCTCGAGCTGGTCGTCGTCGCCTTCAAGATCCGTGATGCGGCTGAGACGATCGCCGACAACACGGGGCGATCGACCCCGTAAGGTTTCGGCGTATGGCCGACGCCTCAGAGTCAGATGACGGCGACGGCTATCGCGTGGCCCACCTCGACGAACTTGGAGAGGGGCCCGGATTCAGAAAGATCCGCAGGGCGCTCGGCGTCACCGCCTTCGGGGTCAACGCGATCGTGCTTCCGCCTTCCTACGAGACCGGGCGCCACTACCACGACGAGCAGCAGGAGCTCTACTTCCTGCACAGGGGCAGGGTCGCGATCGAGTTCGGCGATGGCTCGAGCCACGAGCTGGAGCCCGGCGGGCTGGCCAGGGTCGATGCCTCGACGGTGCGCAGGATCCGCAACCTCAGCGACTCCGAGGAGGCCGTCTACCTGGTCGTAGGCGGAAAGGGCGGCTACGTCGGCCGCGACGGCAGGTTGCCGGAGGGCGAGACCCGCGAATAGGCGGACCGCAGGACTTCTGAGGGCAGGCCCTCAGAAGTCCTGGTCGATCCAGGGCATCATGTCGCGCATCTGCTTGCCGACGCCCTCGATCTGGTGCTTCGCGCCCTCCTCGCGCATCCGGGCGAGGTTCTCGCCGCCGGCGCGGTTCTCGGCGATCCACTCGCGGGCGAACTCGCCCGACTGGATCTCAGCGAGGATCTGCTTCATCGCCGCCCGCGACTCCTCCCCGATCACGCGCTTGCCGCGGGTCATGTCGCCGTACTCGGCCGTGTTGGAGATCGAGTAGCGCATCCCCTGGATTCCCTTCTCGTACATCAGGTCGGCGATCAGCTTCAGCTCGTGCAGGCACTCGAAGTAGGCGAGGCGGGGGTCGTAGCCCGCCTCGACCAGCGTTTCGAAGCCGGCCCTGACGAGCTCTGACGCGCCCCCGCAGAGGACGGACTGCTCGCCGAACAGGTCGGTCTCGCACTCGTCTTTGAAGCTCGTCTCGATGATCGCGGCCCGCCCCCCGCCGATCGCGGCGGCGTAGGCGAGCACGAGGTCGTGCGCTTCTCCGGTCGCGTCCTGGTGCACGGCCATCAGGCAGGGCACGCCCTGCCCTTCCTCGTACTGCCTGCGGACCAGGTGGCCGGGGCCCTTGGGGGCAACCATGCCGACGTCGACGCCGGGTGGCGGTTTGATCTGCTCGAAGTGGATCGAGAAGCCGTGCGCGAAGAGGAGCAGGTTCCCGGGCGCGATCCCGTCGGCGATCTCCGCCTCCCACACCTCGGCCTGGCGCTCGTCGGGAAGCAGGACCATCACCACGTCACCGCGGCTCGCCGCTTCTGCGACGTCGAGCACCTCCAGTCCGGCCGCCTCGGCTTCGGCGCGGCTCGATGAATCAGGGCGAAGGCCGACGACGACGTCGACCCCGGAGTCCTTGAGGTTGAGGGCGTGGGCGTGCCCCTGGGAGCCGTAGCCGAGGATCGCCACGGTCTTGCCCTCGAGCTTCGAGAGGTCGGCGTCCCTGTCGTAGAAGATGTCCGTCGCCATGGGGCGGGAGGCTATCGGAGGGCTCTGCGCAGCAGCTTGCCCGCCGGGGTGCGCGGCAGCGCCGAGGCGAGCTCGATCCGCTTCGGCACCTTGAAGCCGGCGAGCGATCCGGCACAGTGGCGGCGCAGCTCGTCCGGCGTGGCCTCCGACCCGTCCTCGAGCACGACGAT
>DASUUD010000174.1:0-6152 GCA_036374255.1 Solirubrobacterales bacterium
CGAACACGGCAGCGGCTCGGCGGACAACATCGCCAAGGGGATCCGCTTCGCCGTCCGCAGGGGGGCGGACGTGATCAACATGAGCTTCAACTTCGGCTGCGGCAAGCGGGTGCCGGGGATCAACGAAGAGCTGCGGCGCGCCTACCGCAACGGGGTGGTGACCGTCGCCTCGATCGGCAATCGCGGAGCGGAGGGATGCGTCTCCCCACCGGCGACCGGACCGCGGGTGATCGGGGTCGGTGGCACGACCCAGGGGGGCTGCCTGGGCGCCTACTCGCTGGCCGGCAAGGGCGTCGACATCGTCGCTCCCGGCGGGGGCATTCCGGTGCCCGGATGCCCGTCGATCCTCTCCAGCCCGATCTTCCAGGTGACCTTCAAAAGCGACAGCCGTCGCATCTTCGGCCAGCCGGGCGACTACGTGGGGACCTCGATGGCGGCGGCGCACGTCTCCGGCGTCGCGGCGATGGTCATCGCGTCTCCCCCGTTCGTCCGCGGGCGCAAAAGCCCGAAACTCGTCCGCCTGGTCACGGCTCGCTTGAAGCAGACCGCCCGCAGCATCGGTCTGCCGAGGGCGCAGCAGGGAGCCGGGCTGCTCGACGCCGGGGCCGCCACCGACCCCTCGCGGTAGCCGACGGCGTCGCCCCGCGCTCGCAGGTGCCGCGTACCCCGGGGGCTGGTTCGGCCTAGGTCGTGCGGACGATCAGCACGCTGCAGGGAGCGTGATGGGAGACCTTGTTCGGCACGCTGCCGAGCAGGAAGCGCCGGGCCCCGGTCATCCCTTTGTTGCCGACGACGATCAGGTCGGCCCCCGTTTTCTCGGCGACGTCGAGGATCGCGTCGGCCGGATCACCCTCGACAGAGTGGGTCTCGACCTCGACCCCCTCGTGCTTGCCGGGCCCCGCCGCCCTGCCGAGGACCATCTCGACATCCTCGCGGGGGCTGATGGCGTGCGCCACGTCTTCGGGCGCGCCCCTCGCCTCCTCGCCGACACGGCTCTTGGAGACGGGGGAGAAGGCGCTGACGATGCTGAGCGTGGCCCCGGTCGACTTGGCGAGGTCCGCGGCCTGATGCACGGCCTCTTCGGCGGTGTCCGATCCGTCGGTGCCTACCACGATGCGATTGAACACGCCGGGTCCTCCAGTCCTAGTCGCTCAACGCGGCTGATACTAACGCTCGCCCCGCTTCGCGGGCAGACCCCTGAAGCCGTCCCCGAGGATCTCGGTGGGCGTGGTGGAGAGGCGGACGATCGCGATCGCCATCGAGGCCAGCAGGCAGACCACCAGCACGGCGAGCCCGGCTTTCCACAGCAGCGGCACCGACCGAAGGCTAGACTCGGCAAAGGATGAACGAGGAGAAGGTCGCCGACGGCGTCTGGCAGCTTCGGGGCGACATCCGGAAGGGGATGAACATCTTCTTCCTCGAGGACGACGACGGGGTCGTGCAGTTCGACGCCGGGACGAAGTCGATGACCAAGGCGGCCAGGGCGGCTGCGGGGCGGCTGGGCGGCCTGAAGCGGGTCGTGCTCGGCCATGCTCATGCCGACCATCGCGGCACGGCGCCGTTCATGGACGCTCCGGTCCAGTGCCACCCGGCCGAGGTCGCCGACGCCGAAAGCGAGGAGAGGTTCGCCCCCTACATGGACCTCTCGCGCTTCGGGCTCTCACCGGTGCGGCTCATCTACCCCCTCCTGTTTCGGCGCTGGGACGGTGGCCCCGTGAAGATCGAGGGCACGGTCGAGGAGGGCGACGAGGTGGCCGGCTTCCGGGTCATCCACTTTCCCGGGCACGCGCCGGGCCTGATCGGGCTCTGGCGCGAGAGCGACCGGTTGGCGATCGTCAGCGACGTCGTTTACTTCATCGACTCGGCGCGGCTGCGTCCATTGCCCGAGGGCGAGGCGAGCGTTCCCCACCCGACCTGGAACTGGGATCACGCCCAGGCGAAGGACTCTGTCCGGAAGCTGGCGGCGATGGAACCGAGGGTCCTCTGCACGGGCCACGGGGAGCCGCTGCGCGGCGAGAACCTCCGCCAGATCCTGGAGGCCGCCGCCGAGAAGTTCTGAGCGGGATCGGGAGCCGGTAGTTTCCGGCCCTCAATGCTCGGGACCTATGCCTCGGCGGCCCTGATCTGCGCCGCCTCGCTTCTCGTCGGGCGCGCGCTGTGGGCAGTCGCGGGCCGGCGCTCGTGCTCGTGGCTGGAGCCGGTCGTCGGCTTCGGCGCGATGCTGACCGTCACCGGCATCGCGGCCCGCCTGCCCGGGCACGCCACCACCGGAACGCTGGGCCTGATCCTGTTGCTCGCCGCGGCGGCGATCGTTGTCGCCGTCCGGCCGCGGTCGGGAGGCGCGACCGAGGCCCCGAACGGCCCGACCGCGGCGCCCCGGTCGCTGAGCCAGTACCTCAGAGAGGGGCTCCCGGTGGCCGTCGTCACGTCCCTCGTCCTCTCGATCCCCTTCGCGGTGAGCGGCCGCTGGGGCCTGCTCGGGGTCGGCTTCAACAACGACCTCGGCCTTCACCTGGCCTGGGCAGAGTGGCTGCGCAGCGGCTTCGGACCGACGCCGGAGGCGGGCTACCCGCTCGGGCCACACGGGCTCGCCGACGCCGTGGCCGCCTTTCCCGGCATCGGCCTCGGGCAGGCGTTCGTCGGCCAGATCGTCGCGATCGGTGTGATCACGGCGCTGACCGCGATGGCGGCGCTGCCCGGGGCTGCCCCGCTGCGCCGCCTGCCGGCCGCCGCGTTCGTCGCCATCCCCTACCTCGCAGCCTCTTACTACGCCCAGGGCGCCTTCAAGGAGACGGCCGAGGCGCTCTTCGTGCTCGCTTTCGCGGTGGCCCTCGCCGACCTGGACCGCCGACGGGCCGAAAGCCGACGGGTATCGGCGGGAATCGTCCCGTCGACGGGGAGTGCGGTGCGGTTCGGGCTCGCCGCGCTTCCCTTCCTGGCCCTCGCCGGCGGCGTCTTCTTCGCCTACAGCTTTGCCGGCCTTGCCTGGCCGATCGCCATCGTCGCCCTCTGGAGCCTCACCAGGCCGGAGGTGCGACAGGCGCTTGCGCCGCGGGCGCTTCTGCGCTTCCTGCTGCGGCCCGCGACCCTGCTCACGCTCACCCTGCTCGCCGGCCTCGGGGTGGTCGCCACCGTCGTCGGGCCCTTCGGCTTCGCCACCGGCTTCAACAAAGTCGCGGGAAGCAACACCTACGGCCCGGTCTCGCCGGTCGAGGCGCTCGGCGTCTGGTGGAGCCCCAACTACCGGCTCGACGCCCCGGGGGAGGCCGACCTGCCCTGGCTCGCCGGGGCGATCGGCGGCGCCGCCCTGGCGCTGGGGCTGATCTGGTGGCTGCGCCGTCGCGAACTGGCGGTTCCGATCGCCCTGGCAGCCTGCGCTCTCCTCTACGCCGCCTCCCTCCCCTTCAGCGGCGAGTACTCCCAGGCGAAGGCGCTGATGATCGCCGCGCCCCTGGCGATGCTGATCGCCATCCGCCCGCTGCTCGCCGAGCGCCTGCCGCACGGACTTGCGCGGCTGGGCTACGCGGCGCTGGCCCTCGCCTTCGTCGGCGGCGCCGCCTACTCGAGCTTTCTGGCGCTCCGCGACACACCGGTCGGGCCACCCGGGCACGGGGCCGAGCTGCGGGCCTTCCTGCCCACCCTGCACGGCAAACCGGTGCTCTACGCGGGCCAGGACCGCTATGCCGCCTACGAGCTGCTTGGGGCAGACGCCCACGTGCCGCTCGTCGAGTTCCCGGCCCCGGGTGTCCACCCGAACCCGCAGAAGCCGTTCGACACCGGCGACGCCTACAGTCCCCTGGACTTCGACTCCTTCACGCGCCGCACCCTCGACCGCTTCCAGTACGTCATCACCGGGCGGGCGGCGTGGAACAGCGAGGCGCCTCCCAACTTCCGCCGCATCGACGCCACCCCTTCATTCCTGCTCTGGGAACGGACCGGACCCACTCCCGAGGGCCGCCGGGTCCTGGTGGAGGGCACGGACGGCGCGGCGTGGGCCGATTGCGATCAGCCCGAGATCCGGATCCTGCTCGGCCTCGGGGGCCGCGCCTCGGTCCTGCCCGATGCGGTTGTCGGGTCCAAAGGGGGCTGGGACGAGGGCAGCCGCCTGCGCGCCGGCGAGCGGACCTCGCAGACGCTCCGCCTGCCTCCGGGGCGCTGGCGCCTCTCGCTCCAGTACTTCTCGCCCTTCGACCTGACGCTGACCGCGGCCGGCTTCCGCCGACCGTTGAAGCCGGCGCTCGACGGGCAGCGGCCCAACACGATCAGCCTCGCCAATGCGGGGCAGTTCTGGCCGGCCGGGGAGATCGTCAGCCGGGGCGGCCGGATCGAGTTCACGCTCGCCGCCGCCGAGCCGAGCACCCTCCAGCGGCTCACCGGTTACCGCGGCACCGCCCTGATCGGCAATCTGGTCGCCGTCCCGGCCGAGCCCCGCGAGATCGTCCCCCTGGCCCAGGCCTGCGACCGCTGGATCGACTGGTACGAAGCCCAGGCGGCGAGCCGGGCGGGTTAGGAGAGGGCCTTCGACTGCATCCGCTCCGGGCTCGGCCGCACCACGTCCCAGACCAGGCCGAGACGCTCCAGCAGGTAGATGACCGCAGCGGAGGGGTCGAGCTGCCAGCGACCGAGGCCGTGCGTCGCCGAGGTCGGGAAGGCGTGATGGTTGTTGTGCCAGGCCTCACCGAGGGTGGGCAGCGCGATCAGGGCGAGGTTGCGCGACTCGTCGCTCGTCACGAAGTCGCGGCGGCCGAAGACGTGACAGAGCGAGTTGATGCTGTAGGTGAAGTGGTGGAGGACGAAGACGCGGACCAGGCCGCCCCAGAGCAGGCCGGTGACCGCCGCAAACAGGGTGCCGCCTATCGCCCAGCCGAGGACGAACGGTATGAACAGCCCCAGCGTCGCCCACAGCAGGAAGGTGCGATCCACCCAGCTGATCAGGGGATCGCGGAGCAGGTCCGGGGCGAAGCGCTCCCTTTTGCCGCGCTGGTTGTGGATGAACAGCCAGCCCATGTGGGCGTGGTAGAGGCCACGCAGCGCGCCGCGCAGGCCGTGGCCGTGGTCCACATGGGGGCTGTGGGGGTCGCCCTCTTCATCGGAGAAGGCGTGGTGCTTGCGATGGTCGGCGACCCACGAGATGACCGGCCCCTCGATCGCCGCCGAGCCGAGGATCGCCAGCAGCCCGCGCAGCCATCGCCCAGCCTTGAAGCTGCGGTGCGTGAAGTGGCGGTGAAAGCCGACGGTGACCCCGAGCCCGGTCAGCACGTACATCCCGACGAAGAGGAAGATGTCGCTCCAGTGCAGCGCGCTGCCCCACACCTGCCAGCCGGCGAAGACCAGCGCAATGAAGGGGATCAGGGTGACGAGGCCGGTGATGACCCGATCCAGCGTCTCGTTCTGGACCGGCTGCACATCGTTCCGCAGGGGATTGGCGCTCTCCATCTGCCGATCATAAGCAGACGCGGGCCCCGAGGCCACCAAAATTTGCCTGGCCTGACGCGCTGTGACGGTCGAGCCGAGCTCCCGTGGACGCCCGTACGGGCGCCGGGGTAGTCTCGTCGCGATGCCACTCGCCAGCACCGACAGACTGCGGCGAGAGATCGAGCGCCGGATTCCCGAGCGTCCGTTCTCGGTCGAGTTCTGGGACGGCACCAGCCTGCCCTCGACGAACGGCGCCGGCCCCACCTTCTTCGTGCGCTCGCCACGCGCCGCCGCCCGTGCCCTGCTGGCGCCGGGCCAGCTCGGGCTTGGCCGCGCCTACGTGAGCGGTGACCTCGAGGTCGACGACATGGACGCGACCATCGAGCTGCTCGACAGCTGGAAGCCCCCGCCGCTCGAGCGCGAGGACCGGATCGCGCTGCTGCTGGGGGTGGCGCGCGCAGCCGGGCTGACGATGCCGCCGGGGCGGCCCCCGGCGGAGCTGCGCCCCAGCGGCCGCCGTCACAGCAAGGAGCGCGACGCGAAGGCCGTGCGCCACCACTACGACGTCTCCAACGAGTTCTTCTCGCTCTTCCTCGATGACTCGCTGACCTATTCCTGCGCCTTCTTCTCGGGCGGCGCCGAGACCCTGGAGAAGGCGCAGGAGGAGAAGCTGGAGACCGTCTGCCGCAAGCTGGAGCTGAGGGAGGGCGAGCGTGTGCTCGACGTGGGCTGCGGCT
>DASUUD010000175.1:0-4906 GCA_036374255.1 Solirubrobacterales bacterium
GCCTCTGGCGGGGGAGGGCGCTGGCGGCGATCGTCGACGCGCCGCTCATCTCCCGCGGCCTGGGCGGCTTCCTTCCCGGGGGCGATCAGGCGATGAGCGCCCTGCGCCACCTGCTGGAAGGAAACGGAACCGGCGCCTCGGGAATCGTCTTCTTCTCGGACCCGGCCGATCGCGACACCAAGCTCCTCCAGGCCCTCAGGGACGCCCTTGATCTGGCGGCGAGCCCCGCCTTCGCGGCGGCCTTCGGCGGCTCGAACGACCTGGCCGACTACCGCTGGGGCAGGCTGCACCGGATCGTCTTCCGCCATCCGCTCGGCGGGCCCTTCTCGATCCCGCCGGGAGCCGGCTTCACCAACCTTGGGACCGGGCTGCCGGGGGTCGCGACCGACGGCGGTTTCGGTGTTGTCGACGCCTCGTCCCACAACCCTAGCGCCTCGACCCTGAACGGCTTCATGTTCGGGAGCGGTCCGGCGCGCCGCTTCGTCTCGGAGGCTCGCACCCAGCACCCCAACGCCGTGCAGGTGATCCCCGGCGGCGAGAGCGGCAATCCGGCCGGCCAGTGGTTCGGCAACCAGCTCGGCCTCTGGCTCACCAACGAGTACCACCGCGCGACGACGGTGGTGGGAGAGGTGCAGCAAGAAGCTGCGGAAAGGGACCTGTTCACTCCGCAGATCCCGCCCCGGCTCAACGGCACCGCAGGCGCGTCCGGCGGCGGCATACCGCAGGCAGGGGCGAGCGACTATCACGACCCGGAAGTTCCTGCACCGCACGTCCCCAACGGGCGGGAAGCCCGTGCGCTCGGCCGCAAGGAGTGCCGGGAGTTCAAGCAGAACTTCGGCCAGAGCAGGTCGCAGTTCGGCAGGTGCATCGCGGCCGTCGCGATGGCGCTTCGCACGAATGCCTCTCCACGCGAGGCCTGCGCGAAGCGGCGGTTCAAGCGCAGGCGCCAGAGGGGCGAGCGGCGCAGCGACTTCAGCGCCTGCGTGATCGCAGCCGCCCGGGCGCTTCGGGAGCAGAGAAGGCGGTCCTCCTGATCCGAGCCGTCTGAAACCCTCTTCGCGCGCCCCGCTCCGCCGCTCTAGGATGCGCTCCCAATGTGGTTGGACCCCTTCACGGCCCGTCTGCGATTCGCTCCCATTCTCGCGGTCGCGCTGATCGTCGTGCTCATGCTCGGCGGCTGCGGCGACGATCAGGACGAGCAGGAGGTGCGGCAGGCGGCGCGTCAACTGGAAGCCGAAAAGCGAAAAGAGCGCTTCGACGCTCTGCTCAAAGCAAGGGCCAAGGAACTGCGGCGGCAGCGGTCGGGGAATCCGCTACCCCCGGTTCCCGCGAAGTTCAAGGGCGATCTCGCCGTTCGCTACAAAGCGGATCGCTGGATCTGCTCGGCGGTCCCCCCCTCCGAAGCGGCCGAGGGGTTGAAGCTCGACGCCGACTCGGATCTGGAGACAATCGCCCGCGCCCACTCGGAGACCTGGCCCGAGGAGTACCGTCAGGCCTCATACGAGGGCTGCCTCGCGGGGCTGGAGAAGGCCGAGCGGGACGAGGAGGGCTAGGGGCTAGGGGGAAACCCCCGGGGTCCCCGAGAGCCCGCCAAGCGGGCTTTCGAGTTGTTCTTTGCCCCGTTCGCGTTCCTGTTTCGCGAATTTCTGAGCCCGTTTCCGCCAGGCTTTGCCGGCTTTGCGGTAACGGGCCATCTGTTTTTCGATCTGTTTCTTTTCGGCTTTCGAGTTCGCCTCGGCTTCGGCCCGGGCCGCGGTGCTGTCGCCCGCCGCGAATTCGCCGTTGTAGTACTCGTAGATCGCCAGGGTGCTGAGCGAGCCGACGCTCGGCCGCGCTTCGGCGGCGATCCGCTGCGCCCTCACCGCTATCTCGAAGTCGGATTCGATGTCTTTCAGCGTGTTGGCGCCCGCTTCCGCCAGCTGGACCGAGCTGTTCGCCATGAGCTGAGCCGCGTTCGGGTTCGGCTGGGACGTCTGCTCCAGGTAACGGTTCCAGGCATCCTGGGCCGCCTCCAGTTCGGCCGCCGCCTCCGGGGTGAGCGACTGGAGGCCGGTTGCGGGGTCTTCCTCGCTCTGCGCGTTACCGGCCGCGATGCGCGTCCGGGTCAGGGAGAGGAGCAGCGTCTCGTCGTTGGGCGTTTTCGCCAGCTGGGATTCGATCCGCTCAGCCCGTTCCTGGTAGATCTCGGCGGCGTCACCGCTGCCGCCCGTCCCGATCACTTCGGCGAGATTGAACGGGCCCACGACCAGGAAGAGGCTGGCGCCCATCAGCAGCGCGAGGACCGCGTAGATGACCCGGAGGACGTTCTTGCGCCGCCCCCGGATGTCGAACAGCATCCGTCGCTCTTCGCCCTCAGCCACTAGCTCGTCACCGCTCCTGGGTCGATGGTTTGACCATTCCTCCCGCTGCCTGCGGCCTGCCGAAGGCCCGGGCAAGCAAGATACTCAACTCGAAGAGGACGATGAGGGGCACCATCTCGATCAGCATGGTGATCGGGTCCACGCCCGGGAGTGCGGCGGCCAGGATGGCGATCACCAGGTAGGCGTAGCGCCGGTTGGCGGCGAGCTGTTCGGGGCTGATGATGCCGAGGCGGGTGACGGCGATGATCGCCAATGGAAGCTGGAAGAGCAGGCCGGCGGCGAGCATCGTGGTGGAGAAGAAGCTGAAGTAGTCGCGGGCGCGGACCTGGACCGTGAACTGGCTCTCGTTGAAGCCGAGCAGGAAGTTGACCGCGGCGGGCATCACCACGAAGTAGGCGAAGGCGACGCCGCCCAGGAAGAGCAGCGGCGCCAACAGCATGAGGGGCAGCGCGACCCGGCGCTCGGCGTCGCTGAAGGCGGGCAGCACGTAGGCGTAGGCCTGGTAGATGATCACCGGCATGGCGAGGACGATCGCGCCGTAGGCGGCGACGGTCACCGTCGTCGTGAAGGGCTCGGTGACGCCGAAGGTGAGCAGCCGCTCATGGTCGGCGGGAAGCGGCGCCGAGGCTATTTCAAGCAGCCGCCTGCTCTGCCAGAAGCAGAGACCCAGGGCGACGCCGAAGGCGGCGGCCGAGACGATGAGCCGGTTGCGCAGCTCGTCGAGGTGCTCGACGAGAGTGAGGCGGTCCTCATGGGAGACCGGCCTGACGCGGCGGGGCATCCCCAGCTCCCTCAGGGTCGTTTGTGCGCGACCGGCTCGCCCTTGCCGGCCTCGATCTCCGGCGAGGCGGGGCGGTTGTCCTCCTCGTCGTCATCCCCGCCGAGCGAGCCGCGGAACTCGCGGATCCCCTTTCCCAGCGAGCGTCCCAGTTCGGGCAGGCGCTTCGGCCCGAAGACGATCAGGGCGATGATCAGGACGATGGCGATCTCCAGAGGGCCGATGTTCCCAAGCATTGAGTTCATGGTACCGGGCCAGCCGCAACGCCAACGCGCCGACGATGCCACGAAACCTTGCAATACCTGATACTTGGATTTTCTGAAGGCCTCCACGAAAAAATGCGGATTGAGTCGCCCTCTCTTGTGTTCGATAGATACGCATGGCAAACGCGAGCCGCACCGGAACGAAGACGACGAAGGGCCTTCACGTCTGTCCCCGGTGCAGCTCGCGTCTAGTGCAGCCGACCCGCTGGGAGCAGACCGCGACCCGGGGACACTGGCACCTCTGGCGGCGCTGCCCCGAGTGCGAGTGGCGCAGCGACGGAATCCACGCAGAGCGCGAGATCGACGCCTACGACGAGGAGCTCGACAACGGCACCCAGGCGGTCGCCGAGGAACTGCGCGAGCGGGAGCGCGAGTGCCTGGAGTGGATCGCCGACGCCCTCGCCGCCGCTTTCGACGCGGACCTGATCACCGCCGAAGACTTCGCCTAGCTTCCGCCGTCTAGGAGTAGCGGTCCACCACGCCGTCAGCGACCAGGTCGAGGAGGCGGCGCTGCTCGGCGTCGAACGTCGAGTTTCCAAGTCGGCTCTTGGCGCTCGCCACCAGCTCCAGGGCCTGGGCGCGGGCCCGGTCGATGGCGCTGGTCGCTGCGATCCGATCGCAGAGCGCCGCGGCTCCGGCGACGTCGAGCTGCCGGAGGTCGGTGCCGCGCAGCCCTGGGTCCTCCTCCGCGGCGAGGATCAGCGGCAGCGTCACGGTCCCGTCGAGGAGGTCGGTGCCGCGCGCCTTGCCGGTCCGCTCCTCCGGACCGGTGACGTCGAGCACGTCGTCGAGCAGCTGGAAGGCCAGGCCGACCTCGGCTCCGAAGGCGCCGAGCGCCTCGTCGTCGCGGCCGAGCAGGCAGGCGCATTCGAACAGCGTTGCCGTCTTCAGCCGGCAGCGCTCCAGGTAACGGGACTCGGCGATCGAGAGGTCGAAGGCGTCCCGGCGCTGCGCCAGCTCACCTTTTGCCAGCGAGACGGAGGCGGTGGAGAGCAGCTCGATGGAGCGGGAGTCGCCGGCTCCGGCCAGCAGGGCGAAGGCGCGGGAGAAGAGCAGGTCCCCGGTCGCCGTCGCTCGCTCGCGGCCGGAGGCGGCTGCGACGGTGGGACGGCCCCGTCTGAGCGGGGCGTTGTCGAGCACGTCGTCGTGAATCAGGGTCGCCATGTGGACCAGCTCGATCGCGGTCGCCGCCCGCACCGAGGCCTCGCCCCCCTCCTCGCCGGCGCAGAGCAGGAGGAGCAGCGGGCGGAGGCGCTTGCCTCCCGCGGAGAGCGTCATCTCCGCGTCGCCGCCGAGCAGCTCGCCGTGGTTGCTCACCAGGCCCGCCAGGGTGTCCTCGACCTCCTTCAGCCGGGTGGGCAGCCAGCGGCTGGAGGCGTCGAGCACCGCCGTGACCGGCGGCGGCACTGCCGAGGGACGGGTCACCCGCCCTTGGGGCCGCGCACGCCGCTGTGGATCGTCACGATTCCGCCGGCGAGCACCGTGTAGCGGATTCGCTCGATCCC
>DASUUD010000176.1:0-7094 GCA_036374255.1 Solirubrobacterales bacterium
TGGTCGACGGGGAGACGCTCGCCGAGCTGTCGCGCGACGGCGCCCTCACGGACCGCGAGATCGGGGAGATCGGCGCCGACCTCTGCGAGGCGCTCGATCATGCCCACTCCCGCGGTGTCGTCCATCGCGACATCAAGCCGGAGAACGTCCTCGTCACCGACGGAGGAGAGCCGCGGGCCAAGCTGATGGACTTCGGAGTCGCCCGGCTGGCTGACGGCGCCGCCCTCACCGCCGCCGGCGACGTGGTCGGCACGCTCGCCTACATGGCCCCGGAGCAGGCGGAGGGCCGCCCCGCCGGCCCCGAGGCGGACGTCTACGCGCTCGCCCTGACCCTGTATGAGTGCTGGAGCGGTGAGAACCCGAACCGCCGGCCGAATCCCGCCGCCACGGTGCGTGCGATCGGAGGCGGCATGCGCCCCCTGAGGAGGCTCCGGCCTGACCTGCCCCGGGAGCTCTGCGAGACGATCGACGCCGCCCTGCTCCCCCGCCCGCGCCATCGCTGCTCGCTCGAGGAGCTGGGAGGGGCGATCGAGGACAGTCTCGACCAGCTGGCGGACCTTTCGCGCCGCCGTCCCGCGCCGCATCGGCTGCGCGTCGTCGCCGCGGCCGCCGCGGCCGCGGTGGGGGCCTGGCTCGCGGTCGGTCACGGACTTGCTCTCCCGTAGGATTTCAGCCCGGTTCTCCGCTCTGGAGAACGGCACCGCGTCCTGAGAGGAGCCCCCGATCAGCGTTCTACGCAACCTCGAGAGTCGGATCGAAGGCCTGGTCGAGGGCGTATTCAGCCGCGCCTTCAGCTCCGAGGTGCAGCCTGTCGAGGTCGCCCGGCGGCTGGCCAAGGAAATGGACGCCCACAAGAGCGCGGGCGTGGCGCGGGTTTACGTGCCCAACGAGTACACAGTCTTCCTCTCCGTCCAGGACCGCGAGCGCCTCGAGGGCTACGAGCGCTCCCTCGAGCAGGAGCTCTCCGGCTACCTGCTGGAGCACGCGCGGCGCCGTGGATTCGACCTGCTGACCCGTCCCTCGGTCGAGTTCAAGACCGACGAGCGCCTGCGGTTGGGCGAGTTCGGGATCCAGACCCGCCTGGTCAAGCCTCCCGCCCGCGAGGGGGCGAGGCCGACCCAGGGCGAGGAGGGCCACACGATGATCTACTCGCCGGTTCGCGAGAGCCAGCCCGATGAGCGCCCGCCCGCCCGCCCCACCGCCGTCGCAACCCGCGCCGTCGTCACCCTCGACGACCGCCGCTACGTGCTGGAGGGGCCGACGGCGACGATCGGGCGCTCCAGGGACGCTCAGTGCGTCCTGCGGGACCCGAACGTCTCACGCCATCACGCCGAGCTGCGTCGCTCGCCGTCCGGCGACTGGACGATCGTTGACCTCGGCTCGACCAACGGGCTCAAGGTCAATGGCCGCAGGGTCGCCTCGACACGGCTCCATCCGGGGGACCAGGTGACGATGGGCACGACGACCTTCATCTTCAACGTCGAGCGGTGACTCCCAGAGCGTGGATTACGAGCCGATCTCCGTCGCCCTCAAGTTCGGTTTCCTCGCCGTTCTCTACCTCTTCCTGCTCTGGATCGCCCGCAGCGCACTGAAGGACCTCCGCGGAACGGTCGCCCCGGCGCCCGACGCGACCGGCTTTCACCCCGTGCCCGCCTTCGGGGCATCCGCTCCGCCGGACGCCTGGCTGGTCGCCTCGCAGGGCGGCGGCCTGCAGCCCGGGGAGCGCTTCGACCTGATCGGGGGGCTCTCGATCGGGCGCTCCAGCGAGGCGGACGTCCGCATCGACGACCGTTACGCCTCCGGCCTACACGCGAGGATCTTCTCTCGCGATGGGCGCACCTACATCGAAGACATGAACTCGACCAACGGCACTCTGCTGAACGACGCGACGCTGCATGGGGAGGCGGAGCTGATCGACGGCGATGTCGTGAGGATCGGCGACACCGAGTTCAGGTTCGAGGCGGCGTGAGGCGGTTGAGCTGATGCTGCGCGTCGACGACCAGGCGTTCCGGACCGACACCGGAAGGCAGCGCAGCGCCAACGAGGACGCCTACTTCGTCCGCTCGCCGATCTTCGTGGTCGCCGACGGCATGGGCGGCGCCCAGGCGGGCGAGGTCGCCTCCAGGGCTGCGGCCGAGGCCTTCGACCGCGACCTGCCGGACGCCCCGCCCGAGCAGATCCTGCGCGAGACGATCGAGACGGCGAACCAGAAGATCCACGAGCTGGCCAGCTCGGATCCCACGCGAGCGGGGATGGGAACGACGATCACGGCGGCGATCGTCGACGCCGGCAGCGAAGAGGTCAGCATCGGGCACGTCGGCGACAGCCGCGCCTACCGGTTGCGTGACGGCCACCTCGAGCGCCTCACGCGCGATCACTCGCTGGTCGAGGAGATGCGCCGCAAAGGGCAGATCACCGACGCCCAGGCCGAGGACCACCCGCAGCGCTCGATCATCACCCGGGCGCTCGGGCCCGAACCCGAGGTCGAAGTCGACGTGCAGACGGTGCCGGCGGCACCGGGCGACGTCTTCCTCCTCTGCTCCGACGGCCTGACGACAATGATCGACGAGGAGCGGATCGCACACACTCTGAGCGCGGCCGGGACGATGAACGACGCGGTCCGCACGCTGGTCGACGCGGCGAACCGGGCGGGCGGGCGTGACAACATCACGGCGCTCGCCTTCCGCCTCGAGGACGCCGCCGCCCCCCGCAGGGCGGCGCCCGAGGGGGCCACCCTGGTCGGCCCGGCCGCCGAGGAGGCGGGTCTCACCGCAACCGAGGTCCGCCGCCGGGCGGCGGCCGCAGCGGCGCGCGAGAGGCGGGAGAAGCTTGCCGAGAAGCCGCCGCGCCGACGACTGCGCACGGCGGCCAAGGCTCTGGCGGTCGCCGCGGTCATCGCCGCGGTCGCGTTCGGCGCCTGGTACGGGAACCGCCAGGTCTGGTTCCTCGGCACCGATTCGGGCGGTCGAGTCGCCCTCTACCGAGGGCTGCCCTACGAGCTGCCGTTCGGGATCGAGCTCTACGAGGAGCGCTACGCGAGCCCGATCCAGACGGACTCGCTGCCGCCGCGCCGCCGCGAGGCCGTCACCGGCCACGAGCTGCGCTCGCGCTCGGACGCCGCCTCGCTGATCGAGGACATCGAACAGAGCCAGGGAGTGCCGTAATTGGAGCGGGGCCCTTGACCTCGGCGCGCAACCGGGAGCTGCTCGCGCTCGTTCCCGTCGCCCTTCTCCTCACTGCGGGATTCACCGCCGTCTTCGCCCAGGAGACGGCGCGGCTGGGCGACCTCAGTCTCGTCTACGGGGCCTACTTCCTCGCGGTGTGCTTCGCCACCCACATCTACCTGCGCCTGCGCCTCCCGCACGCCGACCCCTACCTCTTCCCGCTGGTCGCCCTGCTCACCGCGTTCGGCCTTGTCATGGTCTACCGGATCGACGAGGAGCTGGCTCGCGACCAGGCCAACTGGTTCGTCCTCGGCCTCGTCCTCTTCGCGCTGACGATCCACTTCCTGCGCGACTACGACGTGCTGGAGCGCTATCGGTACACGATCGCCGCGGTCGGTCTGCTGCTGCTGCTGGCGCCCCGACTGCCAGGCATCGGCGAGCAGGTGAACGGCGCCTACCTCGGGGTCGAGCTCGGCCCGATCTCCTTCCAGCCGGCCGAGTTCTCGAAGATCTGCCTGGTCGTCTTCCTCGCCAGCTACCTGCGCGAGCATCGCGAGGTGCTGATCGTCGGCGCGCGGCGGGTGCTCGGCGTCACCCTGCCGCCCCTCAAGCACCTCGGCCCCCTGCTGGTCGTCTGGGGCGCCTCGATGTTCATGCTCGTCTTCATCCGCGATCTGGGCAGCTCGCTGATGTTCTTCGCGGCCTTCCTCGCCCTGCTCTACGTGGCGACCGGGCGCTTCTCCTTCGTGGTGATCGGGATGGGGCTGTTCATGCTCGGCGCCTGGTTCTTCGCCTCGACGGTCCCCCACGTCCACGACAGGATCGAAATCTGGCTCGACCCCTACCAGGACCCGACCTCGAGCGGCTACCAGGTCCTACAGTCGATCTTCGCCCAGGCCGACGGCGGCCTCTTCGGCAAGGGCTTCGGGCAGGCCCTGATCACGATTCCCGGAACGGACACGCCGCTGCTGCCCGCGGCGCAGACGGACACGATCTACGCCCTGATCGTCAACGAGCTGGGATTGTTCGGCGCCTCCGCGGTGATCCTCACCTACCTGATGATCGCCGCGCGTGGCTTCAAGATCGCGCTGCTCGCCGACGACGGCTTCTCGAAGCTGCTGGCGACCGGCCTCACCGCCGTCTTCGCGATCCAGGCCTTCGTGATCGTCGGCGGTGTCACCCGTGTCATCCCGCTCACCGGTGTGACCCTTCCCTTCGTCAGCTACGGCGGCAGCTCGATCGTCGCCAACTTCGTCCTGCTCGCCCTGCTGCTTCTGATCTCCGACCGCGCCCGGCGTGAGGCGGCGCCATGAACCGGCAGATCGTCAAGCTGTTCGCCCTGATCGTGGTCCTGTTCGCGGTGCTGGTCGGCTTCACCTCCTACTGGTCGGTCTTCGAGGCCCAGGCGCTAAAGGAGAAGAACGCCAACAAACGGCCGCTGCTGGAGCAGCAGCAGATCGAGCGCGGCCGGATCCTGGCCGAGGACGGAACGGTGATCGCCCGCTCGGTCTCCAAAGGCAGGGGGGACGACCTCCGCTACGTCCGCCGCTACCCGGAGGGCGCCCTGTTCGGGCACCCGATCGGCTACAGCTTCGTGCGGCAGGGCGACAGCGAGTTCGAGCAGTTCCACAACGACGAGCTGATCGGGGAGGAGTCCGAGTTCGTCTCCTTGCTCGACGAGCTGCGCGGCCGTACCCAGGAGGGCAACGACGTGGTCACCAGCCTGGACCCCGCGGCACAGCGGGTGGCGCTGAGCGCCCTCGAAGCGGTCGGGTTCGGGGCGGTGGTGGCGATCGAGCCGAGCAGCGGCAGGGTCAGGGTGATGGCCTCCAACCCGCCGTTCGACCCGAACCTCGTCCCAACCCGCTACTCGGAGATGGCGACCAACGAGCTGGAAACCCCCCTCTTCAATCGGGCCACCCAGGGCCGCTATCCGCCGGGCTCGACCTTCAAGGTGGTGACGGCCGCCGCCGGGCTCGACAGCGGCACGATCGACGCCGGCTCAACGATCAGCGCCCCCGCCACGATCGACGTTCAGGGGCAGCCGCTCTCGAACTCCGGAGGGGAAAGCTACGGTCCGATCGGCCTCGAGACTGCGTTGACCAACTCGGTCAACACCTGGTTCGCCCAGCTCGGCGAACGGGTCGGCTCCGACACCCTGTTCGAGTACATGGAAGCCTTCGGCTTCGGCTCGACGCCGGCGATCGACCTCCCCGACGACGAGCTGTCCGTCAGCGGCGTCTTCGACGAAAACGCCCTGCTCGGTCGGGGCGACGCGGTGGACGTCGCGCGCATCGCGATCGGCCAGGAGCGGCTCCTGGTCACCCCACTTCAGATGGCCGAGGTGGCCGCCGCCGTGGCGAACGGGGGCAGGCTGATGAAGCCGCAGATCTGGGCGCGCGTCGTCGATCCCGACGGCCGGGCGACCAAGCGCCTCGACCCGTCCCAGTACAGCCGGCCGATCGACGAGGAGACCGCGGCGGCGCTCACCACGGAGATGGAGGGCGTGGTCGACGAAGGAACCGGTACGAACGCGGCGATCCCTGGCGTCCCGGTGGCCGGAAAGACGGGCACGGCGGAAACGCCGTTCAACGAGAGCTGCGGGGGCGGCGACCTCAATCAGGCCTGGTTCATAGGCTTCGCGCCGGCGGACGAGCCGGAGATCGCGATCGCGGTGAGCATCGAGTGCACGCCGTCGTTCGGAGGCGAGCTGGCGGCGCCGATCTTCCGTCAAGTCGCGGAAGCCATCATCGGAGGTTGAGCGGGTGAAGGGAGACGGAGGGGCGATTGGCTGAGATCACCGAGGGAAGCACGCTCGACGTGCGGTACCGATTGCTGAACCGGATCGGGTCGGGGGGGATGGCCGACGTCTGGCTGGCCGACGACACCCACCTGCAGCGCCAGGTCGCGCTCAAGGTCCTGCACCGCCGCTTCGCCCAGGACCGCGAGTTCGTAGAGCGCTTCCGGCGCGAGGCCGAGGCGGCGGCGGGGTTGCAGCATCCCAACATCGTCGCCGTCTTCGACCGTGGCGAAGTGGACGGCACCTACTACATCGCGATGCAGCTGCTGCGGGGTCGCTCCCTGAAGGAGCTGATCGACGCGGGGCTCACTCCCGACCACGCCGTGGCGCTGATCCGCCAGGTGCTGGAAGCGGCCGGGTTCGCCCACCGGCACGGCGTGGTCCATCGCGACCTGAAGCCGCAGAACGTCATCGTCGACGACGAGGGCAAGGCGACCGTCACCGACTTCGGCATCGCTCGCGCGGGCGCCTCCGAAATCACCCAGGCGGGCTCGGTGATGGGCACGCCGCACTATCTCTCGCCCGAGCAGGCGCAGGGGCTCGATGTCACCTCCGTCTCCGACCTCTACTCGGTCGGGGTGATCCTCTACGAGGCGTTGACCGGCCGGGTGCCGTTCGAGGCGGACTCGGCCGTGGCGATCGCGATGAAGCAGGTCTCGCACACCCCGCAGCGCCCCAGCTCGATCAACCCGCAGCTCTCGCCCGCGCTGGACGCGGTGGTGATGCGGGCGCTCGAAAAGGACCCCGGGCAGCGCTTCCAGAGCGCCGAGGCGTTCATCGCCGCGCTCGACGCCGCCCAGAAGGACCCGGGCCTGACGAGCGGCACGGCGGTGTTCGCGCCGCTGCCCGCGCCGGTCGCGATGCCCGAGGAGGCCGAGGCGCGCGAGGAGGAGGAGCGCCGGCAGCGCAGGTGGTTGTGGATCCTGATCGCGGCCGCGGTGCTGCTCGGAGCGCTGGCCGGCCTGGCGCTGACTCGCGACACGACCACCAACGTCCCGGAAGTCACGGGCAACCAGCTCAACGTGGCGATCTCCCTGCTCGAGCAGAACGGGTTCTCGGTCGGCGAGGTGACGAGGGTGCAGCGCGATGTCGCCCCCAACACCGTGCTCGAGTCGTCGCCTCCGGCCGGG
>DASUUD010000177.1:0-8554 GCA_036374255.1 Solirubrobacterales bacterium
CTGCTCGAGGTCCCGGAGAGCTTCACGATCCACCGCAAGCTGCGCAAGCCGCTGGGCAGGCGGATCGAGGCGCTGGAGAGCGGGGGAATCGAGTTCGGGCACGCCGAGGCGCTCGCCTTCGCGACCCTGCTCAGCGAAGGCATCCACGTCAGGCTCACGGGCCAGGACACCGAGCGGGGAACGTTTTCCCACCGCCACCTCGTCCTGCACGACGAGAACACCGGCCTTCCTTACTGCCCGATGCAGAACCTTGCTGCGGGCAAGGCTTCCTTCGAGCTCTACAACAGCCCACTGTCCGAGGCGGCCTGTCTGGGATTCGAGTACGGGTACGCGATCGCGAATTCCGACGCTCTTGTGCTGTGGGAGGCTCAGTACGGTGACTTCGCCAATGCCGCTCAGGTGATCATCGACCAGTTCATTGCCTCGGGCGAGGCGAAGTGGGGACAGACCAATCGACTCACCCTGCTGCTCCCCCACGGCTACGAGGGCTCGGGGCCGGAGCACTCGAGCGCCCGCATCGAGCGCTTCCTGGCGCTGGGGGCGGAGGGCAACATACGGATCGCCAACCCGAGCACTGCCGCCCAATACTTCCACGTGCTGCGCCGGCAGGCGCTGATCCGAAAGCCCCGGCCACTCGTCGTCTTCACACCGAAGGGGCTCCTGCGCCTCGATCGTGCAGCCGCGTCACCGCAGGAGCTGTCCGAGCAGCACTTCCACTTCATACTCGACGACCCCGCCGCGAACGGACGTCGCGAGAAGGTGGAGCGGTTGATCCTCTGCACCGGAAAGATCTACTTCGACATGGATGCCAGCGAGCGGCGCGGCGCGGCCGAGAAGGTTGCGATCGCGCGGGTTGAGCTTCTCTACCCGTTTGCCGAGGAACAGCTGAGGGATCTGATCTCCTCCTATCCGAACCTGAAGGAGATCGTCTGGACCCAGGAGGAGCCACGCAACATGGGAGCCTGGAAGGTGATGTCGAGGCGCCTCCCGGACCTGATCCCCGAGGGGGTCGAGCTCGGGTACGTGGGGCGTCCGACCCGGGCCAGCCCGGGCGAGGGCTACTCCGTCGCCCACGCACGGGAGCAGGAGCGGATCGTCCTCACTGCCCTCACACCGGAAAGCTGATGCGCACACCCGTTCCCGGACCCCTCTTCGCCTGGGTGAAGCGGCTCTCCTGGGTCGAGCTGGTGGTCTTCGCGGGGCTGATGGCCTTCTGGCTCCTGCCCGGCTTCGAGACCGAGACGATGGTCTTCGGCTGGGCGCACGGCATCGGATTCATCGTCCTCTGCGTCGCGATCTGGGTCGCGGCCGTGAGGCGCGAGGCCCCTTACACTTTGCTCGCAGCGACCCTGACACCAGTCGGCCCGGTCGGCAGCGTGATCGGCATCGAGCTGATCGAGCGTAAGGGATGGGGTGTCCGTAGTTTTCCGGAAAGCACGTGATTTGCCGTATAACTGCTCGACCCACCTTGACCCTGGAAGCCCGAGGCGGTATAGGTAGGTGATGACTGTTCGTCTGGGCAGTCCCGCCTAGGTGAACGGCTGCGTCGGCATCCCTCCCTGGCTACCGACGCGCAGGTGCAGTGAGGGTCGCGCGGACCCCCCTGCCTCCCGCGGCCCTCGCTGTGCCACCCTTCGCCGCGGGGAATCTAACTGTTTCTCAGGTTCCTGAGAACCGTTTGCAGGATGCCGCCGTTGAGGAAGTAGGTGACCTCGTTCGGGGTGTCGAGCCGGACCGTCGCCTCGAACTCGATCGGCTCGCCGTCGCCGTCATCCCGGTGCGCGGTGACGTTCACGGACTTCGCCTCGCCTCCCTCGAGGTCGCCGACGTCGAACCGCTCGTCGCCGCGCAGCCCGAGGGAATCGGCCGCCTTCCCGGCCGGGAATTGAAGCGGCAGGACGCCCATCCCGATCAGGTTGGAGCGGTGGATGCGCTCGAAGCTCTCCGCGATCACCGCCCTCACCCCCAGCAGCCGCGTGCCCTTCGCGGCCCAGTCGCGGGAGGAGCCGGAGCCGTACTCCTTGCCGGCGAGAACGATCAGTGGCACGCCTTCCTCGGCGTAGCCCATCGCCGCCTCGAAGACCGTCGTCTCCTCGCCGCCCGGAAACGCTCGGGTGAACCCGCCGGCCCTCTCGACCAGGCGGTTGCGAAGCCTGATGTTCGCGAAGGTTCCACGGATCATCACCTCGTGGTTGCCGCGTCGCGACCCGTAGGAGTTGAAGTCACGGGGCTCCACGCCTTCGTCGATCAGCCAGCGGCCCGCCGGGCTGTCCTTCTTGATCGCGCCCGCGGGGGAGATGTGGTCGGTGGTGATCGAGTCTCCGAGCAGGGCCAGAACGCGGGCGCCGGCGATCGGATTTATGCCGGGCGGCTCGACCGGCATCCCCTCGAAGAAGGAGGGCCTTCGCACGTAGGTCGAGTCCGGCCAGGTGTAGCGATCTCCGGCAGGCACCTCGACCGCCCTCCAGTTCTCGTCCCCGGTCAGTACCTCGGCGTAGTTGCGGGTGAACATCTCCGAGGCGATCGAGCGCCCGACGATCTCCTTCACCTCCTGCGCGCTGGGCCAGATGTCGCGCAGGAAGACCTGCTCGCCGTCCGATCCCTCGCCCAGCGGCTCGTTCACGAGGTCGATGTCCATGCGGCCGGCCAGCGCATAGGCGACGACTAGCGGGGGGCTGGCCAGGTAATTGGCCTTCACGTCCTGGTTGATGCGCCCCTCGAAGTTGCGGTTTCCCGAGAGCACCGAGCAGACGACCAAATCCTTCTTCTCGATCGCGGCCGAGAACTCGTCCGGCAGCGGACCGGAGTTGCCGATGCAGGTCGTGCAGCCGTACCCCACCAGGTTGAACTGGAGCCGGTCCAGGTACTCGGTGAGGCCCGCCCGCTGCAGGTAGTCGGTGACAACGGTCGAGCCGGGCGCCAGCGAGGTCTTCACCCACGGCTTTCGCTCCAGGCCGCGTTCGATCGCGTTGCGGGCCAGCAGCCCGGCGCCGACCATCACGGTCGGGTTCGAGGTGTTGGTGCAGCTGGTGATCGCGGCGATCACCACCTTGCCGTGATCGAGCTCGACGGTCGTGCCGTCCTCCAGGGTCACCTCGATCGCGTCGCCGCTACGCCGCTCCAGCGTCGCCAGCGGAGATCCGCTCACCGCAGGGCGCGGCTTGCCGCGCTCGTCACCGTGGTCCTCGGCGGGCGGGTCGGAGGCCGGGAAGGACTCCCTGCTCGCCTCGTCGACCCCGTTCCCCATCTGCTCGGCGGCCTCGGGGTCGAACTCGCGCATCGCCTCCAGGAACGCCTCCTTGGCCTGTGCAAGCGGCACCCTGTCCTGCGGCCGTTTGGGGCCGGCGATGCTCGGCTCGACGTCGCCGAGGTCCAGCTCGAGCGCGGCCGAGAAGACGGGATCCTCGGAGTCGGCGTCGTGGAAGATCCCCTGCTCGCGGGCGTAGGCGTCCACCAGTTCGATCGTCTCGGTCGGGCGGCCGGTCAGCTCCAAGTAGCGGAGCGTCTCAGCGTCGATCGGGAAGATTGCGCAGGTCGAGCCGAACTCCGGAGACATGTTCCCGATCGTCGCCCGGTCGGCGAGTCCGAGGGTGGACAGCCCGGGGCCGTGGAACTCGACGAACTTGGAGACGACGCCGTGCTCGCGCAGCATCTCGGTTACGGTCAGCACCAGGTCGGTCGCGGTGGCGCCCTCGGGCAGCTCCCCGTCCAGCCTGAAGCCGACCACCTGCGGCAAAAGCATCGAAACCGGCTGGCCGAGCATCGCCGCCTCCGCCTCGATCCCGCCGACACCCCAGCCGAGCACACCGAGGCCGTTGACCATGGTGGTGTGGGAGTCCGTCCCGACCAGGGTGTCAGGATAGGCCTGAAGCGTGCCGGTGCGGTCGCTGCTGTAGACGACCTGGGCGAGGTGCTCGAGGTTGACCTGATGGCAGATGCCGGTCGCGGGCGGTACCACGGTGAAGTTGTCGAAGGCCTCCCTCCCCCACTTCAGGAAGGAGTAGCGCTCACGGTTTCGCTCGAACTCGCGCTCGGCGTTGAACGCGAAGGCGCGGGCGTTGCCGAAGGCGTCCACCTGGACCGAGTGGTCGATCACCAGATCGACATCGACCTGGGGGTTGATCTTCTCCGGATCGCCACCGATCTCGGCCATCGCGTCTCGCATCGCGGCCAGGTCCACGACGGCCGGCACCCCGGTGAAGTCCTGCATCAGCACCCGGGCCGGCTGGTAGGGAATCTCGACGCTGGGCTCCGCCTTCGCGTCCCAGCTCGCGATCGACTCGACGTCCGCCGCCGTCACCGAGCGGCCGTCCTCGAGCCGCAGCACGTTCTCCAGCAGCACCTTCAACGAGTACGGCAGCCGCGCCACGTCGAACCGCTCCTGCAGGGCGTCCAAGCGGTAGATCTCGTACGAGCGCCCACCCAGGTTCAGGCTCGCGCGCGCACCAAATGAGTCCGAATGGGCCATGACCCCATCCTACGAGGACCGCTGCCCCGGGGCGTCCGGGTACCCCTCGAACGGGCGGATACTCAAAGCGCCGGTCTAGTTAGGCCGGCGCTTGTCCGGGCGAGGGGCATCCGGACGCCGCTGTTAGCGCTTGTGGTGGGGATGGCCGTCGGCGATCCTCTTGGCCGCCTTCTGGCCGACTGAGCCGCTTTGCACGCGCGCCGAGATGCCCGGATTCACGAGTGCCAGGTGCGTCAGCGCCCGAAATAGGAGGGGCGCGACCGCGATCTCGGCCTTGTTTCGCTCGATCGCCTTGACGACCGCGGCGCCGACCTGCTCGGGGCGGCCGGTTCCGAACCCGGGCGGCGGCTTCGCGCCCGCCTCGGCGAACATGCCGGCCTCGCGGATGAAGCCCGGCGAGACGAGGGAGACCCCGACGCCCTTCGGCGCCAGGTCGGCGCGCAGGCCGAGCGCGAACCCGCGCAGGCCGAACTTGGTCGCGTTGTAGATCGAGCTCCGCGGGTTGGCGGCCTTGCCCGCGAGCGAGGAGATGAAGACGAGGTGCCCGGAACCGCGCTCGACCATGTGCGGAAGCAGGGCGCGGGCCATCAGCATCGGCACCTCCAGGTTGACGCGCAGGGCGCGGCCGACCTGATCGGCCCTGAAGTCGCTCAGCCAGCCGGCGGCAGGCAGGCCGGCGTTGGCGACGAGAACGTCCACGTCTCCGGCGTCGGCGGCCAGCCGCTCCGCCGCGCCCTCCTCGGCGAGGTCGGCGGGAAGGGTGCGATGCCCGTCGCCGGGCAGCTCCGCGGCCAGCGTCTCGAGCGCCTCCGGCTTGCGGGCGCTGAGCAGGAGAACCGCGCCCCGCTCCGCAAGCGCGCTCGCCATGGCCCTGCCGAGGCCACCCGTCGCCCCGGTCAGCAACGCTGTTCGGCCCGCAAGGTCCATCCCGGCGCGCAAGCTAGCAGCCGCCCGACCGACAGGAATTTGGGATGCAAGTGCGAAAGGCCACAAAATGTTGGTTTTTTGTGAGCATCCGGCCGGGGAATCGTCTACACTGCCCGCCGTTCCACACAACCGAAACGCCGAATCCCGCCCGCCGGGGGCGACGCGGGAACGGGGGAACCACGTTTTCGGGGCTAACCCGCCCAACCGGGGCGGGGGCGCAGGCTCCTTTCGCGCCAGCCCGACAGCTAACCCCGTAGGCCGACGAGGGAGATCGGTTTGCCCAAGAAGAACGCAAAGCTGAAGGCGGGGGTGGCGTCAATCGCCGCTGTGGCCGCTCTGGCGCTCGTCCCAAGCGGGGCCGCAGCCGGCTGCAAGGGCGGAGGATTGACGTCAGCCGAGATCGACATATGCACGCCCACTCCGAAAGCGAGGCTGCTCGACAACGGGATGCTGATCCCGCCCAAGTCCGCTCCGGCGCGTGTGAAGCGAGTGATCAACAACGCCAACCGGATCCGCAACAAGCCCTACATCTACGGCGGCGGGCACAGGCGCTGGTACGACCGGGGCTACGACTGCTCCGGCTCGGTGAGCTTCGCCCTCTGGGGTGGCAAGTTCCTCAGCAGCCCGCTGCCCTCCGGGCCGCTGGCTCGCTGGGGAGCACCGGGCAAGGGGCGCTGGATCACCGTCTACGCCAACGCCGGCCACACCTACGCGGTGATCGCCGGCTACCGCTGGGACACCTCCGGGAACGGCGACGGGCGCACCGGCCCGAGCTGGCACAGGGATCCGCGTGGCGGCGGTGGTTACGTCGTCCGTCATCCGGTCGGCTTCTGAGCCGAGCCACAATCGACTGACGTACTCCACCCCGGCCAATCCGCCGGTGGGAAATTGTCCTGTCGTTCCTGAACCGCTCGGATAACTTCATCGTGTAGCTGCTCCACCTGACATCCGCTTGGCCAACCTCACCAAGCGCTACGGCGACGTTGAGGCCGTTGCGGGCATCGATCTGGAGATTGCCCGTGGTGAGTTCTTTACGCTGCTCGGCCCCTCCGGCTCGGGCAAGACGACGACACTGCGGATGATTGCCGGGTTCGAGACGCCCACCGCGGGGACGATCAAGTTGGCCGGAAGGGACATGAGCGGCGTCCCCCCGTACGACAGAGCGGTGAACACGGTCTTCCAGGACTACGCGCTCTTCCCGCACATGTCCGTCGCCGACAACGTCGAGTACGGAATGCGGGTCGAGGGCGTCTCCAAGTCCGAGCGGGGCCGGCGCCGCGACGAGGCGCTGGAGATGGTGCGACTGCACGGTTACGGCCCCCGCAGGCCGGGCGAGCTCTCGGGGGGCCAGCGCCAGCGGGTCGCGCTGGCGCGGGCGATCGTCAACAGACCGCAGGTGCTGCTCCTCGACGAGCCGCTGGGGGCCCTGGACCTGAAGCTCCGCGAGCAGATGCAGGTGGAGCTGAAGACGATCCAGGGCGAGGTCGGGATCACCTTCGTCTACGTCACGCACGATCAGGACGAGGCGCTGACGATGAGCGACCGGATCGCGGTTTTCAACGAGGGCCGAATCGAGCAGGTGAGTTCGCCCGTCGAGCTCTACGAGCACCCCCAGAGCGAATTCGTCGCCGGCTTCGTGGGGGTCTCCAACCTGCTCGAGCGCGATCGGACCCGCTTCACGATCCGGCCGGAGAAGATCCAGCTTCTCGACACTGCGACGCAGCCCAACGGCCTGAGGACTGAGCGCGGCCGCATTGTCGCGGTCGCCTACGCGGGAATGGTGACCCGTTACACGATCGCGCTCGACGCAGGGGGTGAGCTCCAGCTTGTGCAGCAGAACTTGGAGGGCACGTCGGTGGACGCTGCCTCTGAGCGGGGGAAGGAGGTACTCGTGGGATGGAGGCCGGAGCACGCGGTCGCGGTCCCGGAGAGAACGAACCAACAGGAGGATCGATCGTGAGGACACACAGCGAACACCCCGCTCGGACGGCTTGGCTCGTGGTCGCCGGGCTGCTCGCCTTCATGCTGCTGCTTGCCGGCTGTGGCGGGGACGATGAGGAGACGGGCGCCCAGCTGGAGAAAATCGGCCAGCCCGAGGGGCAGGTCAATCTCATCGCCTGGGCGGGATACGTCGAGGACGGATCGACCGAACCGGGCGTTGATTGGGTGACGCCCTTCGAGAAAGAGACCGGCTGCCAGGTCAACGTGAAGATCGGCAACACCTCCGATGAGATGGTGAACCTGATGCGGACCGGGCAGTACGACGGGGTCTCCGCCTCCGGCGACGCGACGCTGCGGCTGATCGAGGGCGGCGACGTCGATCCGGTCAACACGGACCTGATCCCCAACTACGAGGACGTTTTCCCCGGCCTCAAGGAGCAGCCGTACAACAGCGTCGACGGGCAGATGTACGGGGTCCCGCACGGCCGCGGTGCGAACCTCCTCATGTACAACACGGACGTCGTAAAACCGGCGCCCGAAGATTCCTGGGGCGTCGTCTTCGACCCGAACGAGGCGGGCAAATACTCGGGCCAGATCACCGCCTACGACAGCCCGATCTACATAGCCGACGCGGCTCTCTACTTGAAGGAGCACGAACCGGACCTCGGCATCGACAACCCCTACGAGCTGGACCAGGAGCAGTTCGACGCCGCGATCCAGCTGCTCAAGGAACAGCGCCAGAACATCGGCGAATACTGGTCCGACTACACGAAGGAGATCCAGGCCTTCGCCAACCAGGACATAGTCGCCGGGACGACCTGGCCCTACCAGTTCCTGACACTGAAAGGCGAAGGGAAACCGGTCAACGCGATCTATCCCTCCAAAGAGGGCTCGACCGGGTGGTCGGACACCTGGATGATCAGTTCGGAGGCCAAACACCCGAACTGCATGTACCTGTGGATGAACCACATCATCAGTCCCAAAGCGAACGCCGAAGTGGCTGAGTGGTTCGGCGAGGCGCCTGCGAACGAGAAATCGTGCGACCTCACCGAAAACAAAAACCACTGCGAGGAGTACGACGCAGCGGGCGAACGCTACCTCGACGACCTCTACTACTGGGCGACGCCGCTCAAAGACTGCGGCGACGATCGCGGCGAGACCTGCAAAGACTACGCGGCGTGGGTCCAGGGCTGGACGGAGGTGAAGGGCTGAGCGAGA
>DASUUD010000178.1:0-2317 GCA_036374255.1 Solirubrobacterales bacterium
GGGCGACCACCATCAGTCCGCTCGTGCCGCGATCCAGGCGGTGGACGATTCCCGGCCTCTCGGGTTCTCCGCCTCCGAGGATCTCGCTCAGCTCGTCGACCATGGTCGCACCGCGGTGCGAGGGAGCTGGATGGACGACGAGACCGGCGGGCTTGTCGACGACCGCAAGCGACTCGTCCATGTAGACGACCCGCAGCTCGCTCACCGGATCGCGCCGAGGTAGCTGAGGGCGAGTAGGACGACGCCCACGGTGATCGCGACGTCGGCCAGATTGAAGGGGGGCCAGGCAAGGAAGTCCACGTAATCGGTGACGGCGCCGTCTCGGACGCGGTCCGCGAGGTTGCCGAGCGCGCCGCCGGTCAGCAGGCCGATCGCGACCCACATTCCCGGCCGCGTCGACTCGCGGGCGAACAGCCAGCCGATGAAGACCAGGCTGGCGATTGCGACGCCGACGAGCACGCCGCCCCCATCGCCGGCGAGCCCGAAGGCGACCCCCCGGTTGTGTGCGAGGGTCAGTGCCAGCGGGCCGAGCACGTCGACCTGCTCGCCCGGGTAGAGGTTGGCCTCGACCAGCGCCTTGCAACCCTGGTCGATCGCCACGACCAGGCCGCAGAGCACTCCGGCCAGCCGCCAGGCCCGCCCCTGTGAGGCCCGGTCGGTCCTCACCCTGCGATCAGCCCGACGACGATCTCGCGCAGCACGACCAGCACGATCACGCCGATCATCGGGCTCAGATCGAGGGCGAATCCGCCACCTCCGAGCGGCCGGATGAAGCGGCGGAAGATGTTCAGGTAGGGATTGGTCGTTTCGGTCACGAAGTCGATCACGGACCTGAGCGTGGGGCTGTAGGGCATGCGGGGCACCCAGGACAGCAGGACGTTGATCAGGATCAGGCCGATATAGACGAGGAACACCGCCCCGACGTAATCGGCGATGTCGCTCCGGGTCAGGGCGAGGACCGTCATCCCTGCATCCTCGCCAACGAGGCGCGCACCGCCTCTTCGAAGGCCTCGCGAGCACCCTCCCGGTCGAGTGCCTCGAGGCCCGCTTCTGTGCTTCCCCCGGGGGACGCGACCGCCCTCCGCACCTCGGAAGGGGGTCGTCTCCGCAGAAGCTCGGCCGTGCCGGCGGTCGTCTCGACGATCAGCTCGCGAGCAAGGTCTTCCCCCAACCCGGCCTCCGCCCCCGCGTCCGCAAGCGCTTCCACGGCCAGGGCAAGATAGGCGGGGGCGCAGCCCATGACGGCCGTCGCCGCGTCGAACTGCGCATCGGGCAGCTCCACCACGTGGCCGAGCAGATCGAGCAGTCGGCGGACCTCGGCGGTCTCGCCGCCGGCGACACACAGCACCCCTCGCCTCACCTCCACCGCCACGTTCGGCATCACCCGGCAGACGTCGGCCTCGGGGAAGGCGGCGACGACCCTGGCCAGCGACGTGGCGCCGAGAAGCGAGATCACCGGCTTCGCGACCCCGCCGATCTCCTCGGCGACGTCATCCAGCTTCGCGGGCTTCACGGCCAGAACGATCGCGTCGGCGGCCTCGGCCAGCTCGGCATTCGACCCGACCGCGTCTCCCCCGACCTCCCGCGCCAACTCGGCCGCACGGCCGGATCCGGAGTCGGTGAAGAGCATCCGCTCGACCTCGCCGACCCAACCGCGCGCCATCGCCGCAGCCATGCTCCCGGCACCGACAAACCCGACAATCATCGCTGGGAGACTATCCCCAGCCCTGCTGGGGGCTACGACTGGTTGAAGAAGCCCTTGTCGAGCAGGCGGGCCTTCTCCTCGGCGGATACCTCGACGTTCCGTGGGGTCAGGAGGAAGATCTTTTCGGCGATCCGCTGCATGCCACCGTCGAGCGCGTAGGTGAGGCCGGAGGAGAAATCGATCATCCGCTTCGAGAGCTCGTGATCGGTCGTCTGCAGGTTGAGGATGACCGGGACCTTGCGCTTGAACTGGTCGGCGACCTGCTGGGCGTCGTTGAAGTTGCGGGGTATCACCAGGTGCACCTTCACGTCGGACTCGCCGTTGCCCACCGGTCGCAGGACACGTGTGCGGGTTGCGGTGATCGGCTCGTCGTCGGCGAAGATGTCGTCGATCTCGTCGCGGCGCGCGCCTCTCGAGGTCGGCAATCGCCTCACCTGCCCCGACTCACGGCGCCCCTCGAATTCCTCCTCGGGACCTTCGACGAAGTCCTCCTCGTACTCGGGACCGTAGTCGTGCTCTTCGGCCAAGCCGAAGTACACAAGCGCTTTATGCCATGTATCGCGTAAAGCCATGCCTACCGCCGCTCTTTCGGCTTTGGGGTCGTGATTCCTC
>DASUUD010000179.1:0-6182 GCA_036374255.1 Solirubrobacterales bacterium
CGGCTGCTCGGTCGCACCAAGAAGGAGAGCACGCCGCTTCAGAACGAGGTCAGCCGGATCGGGAGGATGCTCGGGCTCGCCGTGATCGCGATCGCGGTTGTGGTCGTGGGGACGATCCTGATCACCGCAGAGGTCGAGACGACGTCCGATCTCGTCGACGTGATGCTGGTCGGGGTCTCTCTCGCGGTGGCCGCGGTCCCGGAGGGGCTGCCGGCGATCCTCTCGGTGGTGCTCGCGCTCGGAGTGCAGCGAATGGCGCGGCAGCGGGCGATCGTGAAGAAGCTCTCCTCGGTGGAGACGCTCGGCTCGGCATCGGTGATCTGCTCGGACAAGACCGGCACGCTGACCAGGAACGAGATGACGATCAGCACGGTGCTCACCGCCTCCGGGGAGGTGAGGGTCACGGGCAGCGGCTACCGGCCGGAGGGCGAGCTGCTCATCGACGGCCGCCCCCTCGAAGATCCCGTGCTGCTCGAAGAGGTTCGCGCCGTGCTCGCCGCGGGATGCCTGGCGAACGACGCCGTCCTGCGCAGGGAAGGCGAGGAGTGGACGATCCAGGGTGACCCGAGCGACGCCGCCTTCCTGGTTGCCGAGGCGAAGGTCGCGGGGCTCTCGGAGGCGCGGGAGGCTCGCTTCGAGCGCCTGCGCGAGCTTCCCTTCACCTCCGAGCGAAAGCTGATGAGCAGCGTCGAGACAGACCTCGAGCGCGGGGGAGAGATCGCCGTGGTCACCAAGGGCGCCCCCGACGTGCTGCTCTCCCGCTGCACAGCCGAGCGGGTCGCCGGCGAGGTGCGGTCCCTCAGCGAGTCGCGCCGCGAGGAGATCCTCGCCGGCCTCGAGCGCCTCGCCGATCGGGCCCTGCGTCCGCTGGCAGTCGCCTACCGCCCTCTCGCTCCCGGAGAGCGGCCGCCCGAGGAGGAGTCGGCCGCCGAGCGCGAGCTGGTCTTCCTGGGCATGGTGGGGATGATCGATCCGGCCCGCCCCGAGGCACGGGCGGCTGTGGCCGAGGCGAAGCGGGCCGGGGTGAGGATCGTGATGATCACCGGCGATCACCCGAGCACGGGCGCTCGCATCGCCGGCGACCTCGGGATCGCCGATTTCGGTGCAGCGACCCTGACCGGCCTCGAGCTGGAAGGCCTCGAGGGGGAGGCGCTGACGCAGGCCGTGCGGGAGGTGTCGGTTTGCGCGCGGGTGTCCCCCGAGCACAAGCTGCGGATAGTCGACGCGCTGCAGGCGGACGAGCAGATCGTCGCGATGACCGGCGACGGGGTGAACGACGCGCCGGCCCTCAAATCGGCCGACATCGGCGTGGCTATGGGGGTGACCGGCACCGACGTCACCAAGGAGGCGGCGGACATGATCCTCGCCGACGACAACTTCGCGACGATCGTCGCCGCGGTGCGGGAGGGAAGGGCGATCTTCGGCAACATCCGCAAGTTCCTGCGCTTCCTCCTCTCCTCGAACAGCGGTGAGGTCTTCACGATGTTCTTCGGCGTCGTGCTCGCCGGGCTGATCGGGCTCAGGGACACCGGCGAGGCGATCGCGGTGCCGCTGGTGGCGACCCAGATCCTCTGGATCAACCTCCTCACCGACAGCGCCCCGGCGCTGGCGATCGGGGTCGATCCGCCCTCCGAGGACGTCATGCGCCGGCCGCCCCGGCGCCTCACCGAGCGGGTGATCGACCGAGAGATGTGGCGCGGGATCGTCTGGGTCGGACTGGTGATGGCGGCGATAACCCTGGTCGCCCTCGACCTCGGCCTCGAGGGTGGCATCCTCGGCGGCTCGGGTGATATCGACGAGGGCAGGACGATGGCCTTCACCACCCTCGTGCTCGCCCAGCTTTTCAACTGCTTCAACGCCCGCTCGGACCGGGCCAGCGCCTTCCGGGACCTATTCACGAATCGATTCCTCTGGGGAGCGATCGCGATCTCGGCCGCGCTCCAGGTGGCTGTGGTGCAGCTGCCCTTCCTCAACGACGCCTTCTCGACGACTCCTCTCGCCCTCGGCGACTGGATGGTCTGCGTCGGCCTGGCGAGCATCGTGCTCTGGGCCGACGAGGCCAAGAAGCTGCTGGAAGGCCGGCTTCGGCGTTAGGCCCGATCAGGCGAGGATGTCCTTGAGCAGCGTCAACTGATCCAGCAGCAGCCGCGGGACGAGGAACTCCTCGCGCACCCGGCGCCGGCCGGCGCTGCCCAGCTGGCGGGCCTCGGTCGGCTCCTCGAGCAGGTGGCGGACCGCCTCGGCGAACTCCTCGACCCCGCTCGCCAGGCGCCCACTGACGCCGTCCTCGAGCTGGCTCGGTATCCCTCCGGCGCGGCCCGCGACGATCGGCGTGCCCTTCCAGAGCGTCTCCGAGACGACCAGGCCGAAACCCTCGCGGATGCTCTTCTGGACGGCGACGTCGGTCACGCGTTGCAGCGCGTTCACCTCGTGGGCGGTCACGCCCATCTGGTTGGTGAGCAGGAAGCAGTCGGGCTCGTCGTGGACGGCGGCCTCGAGCTCCTCGTAGATCTGCCAGCCCTCCGGGTCGTCGCCCGCCATCGCGCCGACCAGCGCGAGCTGCAGTTCCGGGAATGTCCGGCGGGCGAGGCGCCAGACCTCGACCACGCCGAGCGGGTCCTTCCAGGGGTCGAAGCGCGAGACCTGGATCATCAGCGGGCGGGAGAGGTCGATGCCCAGCTCCTCGACCGTCTCGCGAGCCAGGAAGGCGGGCAGCTCGCGGTTCTTCGAGGTCAGCGGGTCGATCGCAGGTTTGATGAACACTGCGTTTACCCCGAGGCCGGGGAGCACGAACTCCGGCAGCGTGTACACGACACAGTCGTACTCATCGAGGAAGGGGCGGAGGAAGTCAGCCGCGGTCGGGTCGGGCGTGGAGGAGTCGATGTGGCAGCGCCAGATCCATTTCGTCTCATCGTTGGTTTGCGCCAACTCTCGGACCGCAGCCGGTTGCGGATCGTGGACGACCACCACGTCCCATCCATCACCCAGGGACTCGGCGTAGGCGGCGTTGTGTTCGACGTACTCCTCACGGTTCTCAGGGGTGATCGTGATCGGCTTGCCCTGGAGGCCGTTGTGGAGGGCCTTGGTGAAATCGAAGAACGGGGGGTCGCCGGGGATCAGGTCCCACTGCACGTCGAGCCCGATGTCCCGCTGGAGAGGCACCAGCGAAGCGAGAAGCTCCGCCACGCCGCCTCCCGTCGCGGTTGAGCTCAGCTCGAGAACGCGCGTGCCACGCAGGTCGGAGCCGAGGTCGCGGATCGCGGTGACCATGTCGTCTCCGGCGAGCCGCCGGTAGGCCTCGAGCCGCTTGCGCTTCAGCCGGACCTGCTGCGGGTGGACGCGGACTCCGTGAGCCACCGAATGACCATATGCGCTCCACGCGCCGCTGTCTCGCTCCGCGCAGGTCGCCGCCGGCTGGATCGACGGTTACGGTGGCGACGATGCGGCAGCAAGCCCCACCGAGGGTGAGACGGCTGGCCTGGTGGTCGGTCGTGTTCGTCGTTGCCGCGGCCCTCGTCCTCTACGTCGGGCTACCGCAGCTGGCGGGGCTCGACGAGTCCTGGGGGAGGCTGTCGTCCGGCGACCCGATCTGGCTCTTCGCCGCGCTTGCCTTCGAGGCGGCCTCCTATGCAGGGTACGTGCTCGCCTTCCATCGGACCTTCGCGCGGCCAGGGTCGCCGATCGGCTGGGTCGAGAGCTACGACATCTCCATGGCGGGCGTTGCCGCGACGCGCCTTTTCGCGACCGCCGGAGCGGGCGGGATCGCGCTCACCGCCTGGGCCCTGGCGCGCAGCGGGATGAGGCGCGGCGAGCTCCTCAGCGGGCTGACGACCTTCTACGTGGCGATCTACGCGATCTTCATGGCGTGCCTGGTCCTGGTCGGGATCGGGCTGCGGACGGGTGTGCTGGCGGGCGGCGCCCCGTTCGGGCTGACAGTCGTCCCGGCGATCTTCGGAGCCTGCGTGATCGCCGCCGCCCTCCTCACCGCCACGCTGCCTCGCGATCTCGGCCGGCGCGTCGGGGGGCGGTTGCAGGGGCGTCGGCGGCTGGCCCGCTGGCTGGGCACGCTCGCGGAAGTGGCGGCCACCGTGGCAACCGGCGTGCGGGGAGCGATCGGGCTCCTGCGCAGCCGGGACCCGGCGCTGCTCGGTGCGCTCGGCTGGTGGGCGTTTGACATTGCAGTGCTCTGGGCCTGCTTCCACGCCTTCGGGGAGCCACCGCCGGGCGGGGTCCTGGTGATGGCCTACTTCACCGGCATGCTCGGCAACCTGCTGCCCCTGCCAGGCGGACTCGGGGGCGTAGAGGGCGGCATGATCGGCGCGCTGATCGGCTTCGGGGTCGAGGGCGGTCTCGCCGTTGCGGTGGTGCTGAGCTACCGCGCCTTCGCCTTCTGGCTGCCGATCGTCCCCGGTGCCCTCTCCTACCTGCGGTTGCTGCGTACGGTGCGGCGCTGGGAGGGTCTGAGCCCGACCCGGGGCTAGCATGATCGGGATGTCGCCCGAGCTCTCGAGGCAGCGGGTGGCCGGTCTGTCGGCCGAGGAGGCCGAGCGATTGCTCGCCCAGATGGGGCCCAACGCGATCGCGGAGGCCGAGCGCCCCTCCCACCTTCGCGAGTTCCTGGCGAACCTGATCCAGCTCTTCGCCCTGCTGCTCTGGGCGGGTGCGGCGCTCGCCCTGGTGGCGGGGCTGCCGGAGCTGAGCGTGGCGATCGCGGCCGTGATCCTCGTCAACGCGGTCTTCTCCTACATCCAGCAATACCGGGCCGAGCAGGCGGTGGCGGCTCTGCGGAGGATGCTGCCGCTCCGGGTCAGCGTCCGTCGCGAGGGAGAGGAGGTGGAGATCCCGAGCGAGGAGGTGGTCCCGGGGGACCTGCTGCTCCTCGCACCCGGCGATCGCGTCGCCGCCGACGCCGACCTGCTGCTCGCGAGGGACCTGCGGGTGGACGAGTCGACGCTCACCGGGGAGTCCTCTCCCGTCGCTCCCGAGCGCCACGTCTTCGCGGGCACCTACGTGACGGCCGGCATGGCGGAGGCGCTGGTGACGGCGACCGGGATGGCGACGCGGTTCGGCCGGATCGCGAAGCTCGCCCAGCAGACACGCCGCGAGCGGAGCCCGCTCGAGCGCGAGGTCGCCCACTTCACGCGGCTGGTCGCGGTGGCCGCGGTGACGCTCGGCGCCCTGTTCTTCGTCATCGCGGGACTCGGGGGGATGGACCTGACGGAGCGATTCGTGTTCGCGATCGGGGTGACGGTGGCGCTCGTCCCCGAGGGGCTGTTGCCGACGATGACGCTATCGCTTGCGCTCGCGACCCAGCGAATGGCGAAACGGAGCGCGCTCGTGCGCCGGCTCGCCTCGGTCGAGACGCTCGGTGAGACCACGGTCATCTGCACCGACAAGACGGGAACGCTGACCGAGAACGAGATGACCGTGCTACGGGTCTGGACGCCGAGCGAGGCGCTGACAGTCGAGGGCGCCGGTTACGAGCCGTTCGGGCGCTTCCGATCCGATGCCACCGTGGTGGACCCCACCCCGCTGCACGAGCTGCTGCGCGCCGGGCTGCTCTGCAACGACGCACGTCTGATCCACAGCCAGGACGGCTGGTCGGTGCTGGGCGACCCGACCGAGGCGGCGCTGGTCGTGCTCGCCGAGAAGGGGGGCCTGCGTCACGAGCAGGAGGCTGCCCGCGCACCCCGCGTTATCGAGCTGCCGTTCAGCTCGGAGCGCAAGCGCATGAGCACGGTTCACCTCGCCGGGGGGGACCGCGTCGCCTACGTGAAGGGTGCGGCCGAGGTCATTCTGCCGCGCACGACTCTCAGCGACGAGACCCGGGCGGAGGCCCTGGCTGCGGAGGCCGCGATGGAGCGCGAGGCTTTGCGCGTGCTCGCCCTGGCCCGCCGGGTGCTGCCCGCCGAGATCGGCGACGACGCCGACGCCATCGAGCGGGACCTCGAGTTCCTCGGGCTCGTCGGAATGATCGACCCGCCGCGCCCCGAGGTCCCGGCAGCGCTCAGGCGCTGCGCCGAGGCTGGGATCCGCGTCATCATGGTCACCGGCGACAGCGGTCGCACGGCGGAGGCGATCGCCCACCGCATCGGCCTGCTCAGGGGGGACGCGCATGTCATCACCGGCACCGAGCTGGCCCGCCTGGACGACGAGGAGTTGCGGCGCCGGCTCGCCGAGCG
>DASUUD010000180.1:0-22998 GCA_036374255.1 Solirubrobacterales bacterium
CGGTGGCGATGGCGATCGTTTCGGCGCCCCGGGCGCGCACCTCTTCGACGTTGGAGAGCACCTTGTCGAGCACGGGACTCTCGGTCGCCACGCAGACGACGGGGGTCGACTCGTCGAGCAGGGCGATCGGACCGTGCTTCATCTCTCCGGCGGCGTAGGCATCGGTGGGGATGTAGGAGATCTCCTTCAGCTTCAGCGCGCCCTCGAGGCAGACCGGCAGGCCGATGTGCCGGCCGAGATAGAGAAAGAAGTCGCGCTGGGCGGTTTTCGCGGCGACCTCTCTCACCCCCTCCTCGCACGCCTCCAGGGTGGCGTCGATCCGGGAGGGCAGGCGCTTCAGTTCGGCGGTCAGCTCGGCAAGGCGCTCGCGCGGAAGGGTCTCCCGCAGCTCGGCGAGCCAGAGCCCGATCAGGTACATCGAGGCGACCTGCGCGACGAACGTCTTGGTGGCGGCGACGCCGATCTCCAGCCCGGCGCGGGTGTAGAGAACGGAGTCGGCGTCACGGGTCGCCTGGCTTCCCCTGATGTTGGTGATCGCCAGCACCCTCGCGCCCTGCTCGCGGGCGAGCCGCATCGCGGCCAGCGTGTCGGCCGTCTCGCCGGACTGGGTGATGCCGATCACCAGGTCCTCGGGCCCGACCACGGGGTTGCGGTAGCGGTACTCGGAGGCGATGTCCATCTCGACCGGCACCCGCGCCCACTCCTCGATCGCATAGCGGCCCACCAGGCCAGCGTGATAGGAGGTGCCGCAGGCGACGATCACGATCCGCCGCAGGCCGCGCAGGAAGTCGTCGTCCAGCTCCAGCTCCGAGAGGTCGACGCCCTCGTCGCCGGGGAGGCGGCCGGCGATCGTTTCAGCGACCGCGTCGGCCTGTTCGTGGATCTCCTTCAGCATGAAGGTCTCGTACCCGCCCTTCTCGGCGGCAGCCTCGTCCCAGTCGATTTCTTCGGGCTGGCGCTCGACCGGCTCGCCGGCGGCGTCGGTGATCCTCACCCCGGATGCGTCGATGCTGACGATCTCGCCGTTCTCGATCGTCACCGTCCTGCGCGTCTCCGAGAGGAAGGCCGGGATGGCCGAGGCGAGGAAGCTCTCCTCCGCGCCGATTCCGGCGACCAGCGGGCACTCTTTGCGCGCCCCGACCAGGAGGCCGGGGTGGTCGGCGTGCATGACGACGAAGGCGTAGTGGCCCCGCAGTTCGCCGAAGGCCGCTCGCACAGCCTCCGCCAGATCTCCGTCGTAGAGGCTGGCGATCAGGTGGGCGACCACCTCGGCATCGGTTTCGGAGCTGAACTGCTGCCCCGCAGCCTCGAGGCGGCGGCGCAGCTTGGCGTGATTCTCGACGATCCCGTTGAGGACGATGTGGACGCGGCCGGAGCTGTCGCTGTGCGGGTGGGCGTTCTCCTCGGTCACCCGGCCGTGGGTGGCCCAGCGCGTGTGGGCGACGCCGGTCGTCACGGGAGGCGCGGCCACTGCGACGCCGCCCCCGTTCACGCCACGCTCCTCGATCGCGGCGCGCAGATTGGCGAGATTGCCGACCGCCCGCACGCTCTCCACCCGGTCGTCCTCGATCACCGAGACGCCCGCGGAGTCGTAGCCCCTGTACTCGAGCCTCTCCAGCCCCGCGACCAGGAGATCGCGACAGGGGCGGCGCCCAACGTATCCGACGATTCCGCACATGGAGGCGATTAAGAGTAGAGGGCGAGCCTCAGGACAGCTCCTGCCTGACCACCCCGGCGAGGCGCTCGCAGATCGTGTCGGCCTGCTCTGAGGTGGGCGCCTCGACCATCACGCGGACCACCGGCTCGGTGCCGGAGGGACGCAGGAGCACGCGGCCGCTGCCGTCCAGGGCCGTCTCCTCGCGCTTCACTGCCTCCCAGACCGCATCGGCCCCCTCCAGCGCGCCGCGGTCGCCCACTTCGACGTTGACGAGGGTCTGCGGCAGCTTCACCATCGGCACCGCGTCAGCGAGATCGCCGCCGTCGAGCTCCCGCATCGTCATCAGCGCCGCGGCGATCCCGTCACCGGTGGCGGCGAAGCGGGTGTCGATGATGTGCCCCGACTGCTCGCCGCCCAGCGCCCAGCCCCGCTCGCGCAGCTCGTCGAGCACGTAGCGGTCACCCACCCTGGTCACCGAGACGTCGACCCCCGCCTCCTCCATCGCCCGGTGGAACCCGTGGTTGCTCATCACGGTGACCGCGACGCCGCCTCCGAGCTCGCCGCGGGCAGCCATGCCGCGGGCAGAGAGGGCGATCAGCTCGTCGCCGTCGTGGGGCCGGCCGGAGGAGTCCACCGCAAGCACCCGGTCGCCGTCGCCGTCGAATGCGAAGCCGATCGTCGCCTCCGAATCGGCCATTTGGGAGCGGAGGTTGTCCAGATGCGTGGAGCCGCAGCCGTCGTTGATGTTGCGCCCATCGGGCTCGGCGGCGATCGTCTCGACTTCGGCGCCGAGCCGCCGGAAGATCTCCGGCGCGGCGCGGTAGGTGGCGCCGTTGGCGCAGTCGAGCGCCGCCGTCTGCCCGCTGAGATCGAGCGGGAAGGCCGACTCGAGCTCGCGCAGGTAGTCCTCCAGCCCCCCGTTCAGCCGGCGCACGCGGCCGACGCCCGCCACCTCGCCGACGGCTCCGATCCTCGCCTCGATCCGGGCCTCGGCCTCATCGTCCAGCTTCGTCCCGCCGGCCGAGAAGAACTTGATTCCGTTGTCCCCATACGGGTTGTGCGAGGCGGAGACGACAGCCGCCAGGTCGAGGCCGAGCCGCCTCACCAGGATCGCCGCGGCCGGAGTCGGCAGGACGCCGCCGAGCAGCGCGTCCCCCCCGGCCTCCGCTATTCCCGCAGCCAGCGCCGACTCCAGCATCGGGCCGGACTCCCGCGTGTCGCGCACGATCAGGACCTGGGGACGGCCAGCCTGAAGCGAGGCGGCGGCGGCACGTCCGAGCCACATCGCCAGCTCGGCGGTCAGGTGCGTTCCAGCCTCCCCTCGGACCCCGTCGGTTCCGAAGAGCTTGCGCCCCGGCGTCACCCCGTTGCCCCTAGCGCTTCGAGAACTGGGGACGCTTGCGGGCCTTCTTCAGTCCTGCCTTGCGCCGCTCCTTGACGCGGGCGTCGCGAGTCAGGAACCCCCGCCGCTTCAGCTCCCCCCGCAGCTCTGCGTCGATCTCGGTGAGGGCGCGCGCGATGCCGTGGCGCACCGCCCCCGCCTGTCCCCCGATCCCGCCGCCGTGGACCCGGACGCGGACGTCGACGCTGTCCTCGTAACCCGTCACGGCGAGCGGCTGGCGGACGATCGTCTGGTGCAACGGGCGCGGGAAGAACTCCTCGAGGGGGCGCCTGTTGATCTCGATCGTGCCGTTGCCGGGGAGCAGGGTGACCCGGGCGATCGCGCTCTTGCGCTTGCCGGTTGCGAGAAAGCGGGCGTCGCCCTCGAGCCTCGCCGGGGCGCGGCCCGCGGGAACGACCTCCTCTTCCGCCCCGGTCTCGCCGACCAGCTCGGCCTCGCGCCTCGCCCGCTCCTCTTCCTCGGCTTCGAGCCTGGCTTTCTCCTCGGCGCTGAGCGGCCGCTCCTCGGTCACGACCGCAATCGGCTCCAGATCCGCCCCAGGTATGGCCTCTTTCTTCTCGGCCTTCTCACCCTTCTCGGGCTTCTCCTCGGCCTCCGGCCCCTCCGCCTCCGCCTCTGCGGCCTCGTCGGCCAGGTCAGCTTCCGCCGACGTCTCATCCGCGGGTGGCGATGAGGTGGGCTCCTCGCCCGCAGCTTGCGAGGACGAGGAGTCCTCCTCGCCGACAGGAGCCGCGGCCTGGGCGTCTGCGCCCTGAGCCGGGGTCTCCTCCTGCTGCTCTGAGTTCTCGGTGTTCTCGTCGTCCGTCATGAAAGCTCCATCTGCCTGGGCTGCTGCGCCGCATGGGGATGCTCCGGCCCCGCATACACCTTCAGCTTGGTCAGCTGCTTGCGGGCGAGGCGGTTGCGGGGAAGCATCCCCTTGACCGCCTTGCGGATCACCTCCTCGGGCTGCCGCTCGAGCATCTCACGCAGCGTGCGCGACTTGATCCCACCGGGGTAGCCGCTGTGTCGCCAGTACCGCTTCTGCTCCAGCTTGTCGCCCGTGACCCGGATCCTCTCGGCGTTGACCACGACGACGAAGTCCCCGGTGTCGACGTGCGGCGTGTACTCGGGCTTGCGCTTGCCCCGCAGGGCGTCGGCGATCCGGGTCGCCAGGCGGCCGAGGGTCTGCCCCTCGGCATCGACGACGTACCAGTCGCGCTGGCGGTCCGCTGGTGTGGCCACGTAGGTCTTCATTCGCAAAAACCGCGCGGACGAGCCACGCGGGCGGCTGATCATAGCCGTCAATGCGTCTATACTGCCGCGCCAGCAATGCCGAATCCCGGACGGGCCACCGGCCGGGAGCGGAGGAACCGCAGGGACCGTTGCAGGTCCCAGGGGCGAATCGGCCGAAGAACGCCGTAGCGCAGCTCTTTCAGCGCGAGCCCGACAGCTAACTCCGCAGGCAACCGAAAGAGAGGGCACTTGGCGTGACGGCCACCAGGCCTTGGCTGGCAGGAATTTCTACGACGATCGCGGCGATCTTGCTACTGACCGGAGCGACGGCGGGCGCCGCGATCGGGCCGGGCGGCGCCCCGACCCCGGCCGGCGACGCGCCGCCCCCGCCCAGCCCGGCAGGCAAGCCGGCCGCGGATGCCCCCAGTGCGGGGAATCTCAGCCTCCTGTTCGCGCGGACGGCGCCGCGGAAGTCCTTCTACTTCGGCGTCCGCTACCCGAGCCTCCGCTACGGGATCGGGAGCGATCAGCAGCAGAATGACCTCCGCATCGACGTGGTCAACACGAAGGGCGAAGCTGTATTCACCTTCTACCGAAACGACGTCGAGCCCAACGTCGAAAACAGCATCCGCTGGGACGGCACGACGTCGGTGGGGCGCCCCGTCCCCAACGGGCGCTACCGGTTCCGGATCCAGGCCCAGGCGGGCGGAACCCCGTTGATCAGGGCGAAGCGATCCGCCACCCGCTCCGCCTCGCGACCCGTGACCCTCGGCTTTGCGATGTACGCCTACGCCTTCCCCCTCCTCGGTTCCCACGACTTCGGCAGCTCGGGCGCTCGCTTCGGTGCCGGGCGTTCGGGCCATACCCACCAGGGCCACGACGTGATGGCTCGTTGTGGCATCCCGATCGTCGCTGCGCGGGGCGGCCGTGTCCAGTACTCCGGCTGGGACGGCGCCGCCGGCAACTACGTGGTGATCGACGGCCGGGGCTCCCGCTTCGACATGGCCTACATGCACATGCTGCGTCCCTCCCTGCTGAAAAAGGGCGCGCTGGTCCGCACGGGCGAGCCGATCGGCGTCGTCGGCAGCACCGGCTCCTCCACCGCCTGCCACCTGCATTTCGAGATGTGGGGCGCTCCGGGCTGGTACGAGGGGGGAAGCCCGGTCGATCCGCTGTCCTACCTGCTTCGCTGGGACCGCTACAGCTGAGAATAAGTCTCATTATCTGATAGGTTCGGCCGATGAGCTGGGTCGAGCAGGCACTGGACAGCCTCAAGCAGGCGGGGTTCCGCAGCGGTGGCTCCCGCCGCCAGATCGTCGAGCTGCTCGCCGGCGAAGACTGTGCGGTGACCGCCCTGGAGATAGATCGCCGCCTCGAGTCCGTGGGCCGCGCAACCGTCTACAGGACGCTCGAGCAGCTCGAGAAGCTCCACCTCGTCCAGCGCGTCGAGATCGGCGGCGATGCCGCCGGCTTCGAGCGCCTCGACCCGAGTGGACATCACCATCACCACCTGGTCTGCGAGGAGTGCGGGCAGCTCGCCCCGTTCGCCAGCGAGTCGCTGGAGGCGGCGATCGAGGAGGTCAGCGAGCGGTCCGACTTCGCCGTCTCCGCCCACGACGTGGTGCTGCGCGGAACCTGCGCCAACTGCGCGAGCTCCGATGCCTGAGGTCGCCATACCGCTCGCGGCGCTGGTCGTCCTGGCGATATTCGGCGGCGGCGCGGTGGCGCTGCGACTCGCCCACTCGCTGCCGACCGTGATCGCGCTGAGCGGCGGCATCGTCGTCGCCGTCGCCCTGCTGGAGGTGCTCCCCGAGGCGATCGAGAGCATCGGGGCGGCCGACGACGCCGTCCCCCTGGTGGCGCTGGGCTTCGTCGCCTTCTTCCTGCTGGAGCGCGTCCTCGTCCTGCACCACCGCGACGACCCAGAGCAGGCGAAGGCGCACGGCAGGGTCGGCGTGCTGGGTGCGCTGGGGCTCTCGCTGCACACCTTCACCGACGGGATCGGCATCGGGCTGGCCTTCAGCGTGAACACCGAGACGGGGCTGCTCGTCCTCCTCGCGGTGGTGAGCCACGGCTTCGCGGACGGGCTCAACACGGTTAGCTTCGTGATCAGCCAGTCGGGCGACCGCCTCCGGGCGAAGCGGTGGCTGCGGATCGACGCCTTCGCGCCCCTCGCCGGCGCCGCCGTCGGCTCGCTGATCTCCGTCTCGGACCAGACCCTCGGCTACCTGCTCGCGCTCTACGCCGGCTTCTTCCTCTACATGGGCGCGACCGACCTCCTCCCCGCCGCCCACGCCCACGAGCACGACGGGCACGGCTCCTGGCGCCGAGTCGCCCTCACCGTGGCCGGCTTCGCCGCGATCTACGTCGTCACGCTAATCGGTCATCCCAGCTAGATGACGAGGCCAGGACGGCGGTTGGCCAGGACGCAGGCAAATCGGCGAAGCAAGCGTAGTTAGCCCTACGTGAGCAAGACGATTTGCCGAGGACGCCGCCAACGGCCGTCCTGGCCCGTCATCACTCCCACTCGATGGTGGCGGGGGGCTTCGAGGAGATATCGAGCGCGACGCGGTTGACGCCGGCGACCTCGTTGATGATCCGATTCGACACCTTCTCCAGCAGGTCGTAGGGCAGGCGCGCCCAATCGGCGGTCATCGCGTCGTCGGAGGTGACGGCGCGGATCACGATCGGGTAGGCGTAGGTGCGGCCGTCGCCCTGGACGCCGACCGAGCGGATGACCGGCAGCACGCAGAAGGACTGCCAGAGCTGGCGGTAGAGCTCGGCCGCCCGGATCTCCTCCTGGAGGATCGCGTCGGCGGCGCGCAGGATGTCCAGGCGTTCCCGGGTCACCTCGCCGCCGACGATGCGGATCGCCAGGCCGGGCCCCGGGAAGGGCTGGCGCCAGACCAGGCGCTCGGGAAGCCCCAGCTCGGCGCCGACCGCCCGCACCTCGTCCTTGAACAGCAGCCGCAGCGGCTCGACCAGCTCCAGCTCGAGATCCTCGGGCAGCCCGCCGACGTTGTGGTGGGACTTGATCGTCGCCGCGTGTTCGCTGCCACCTGACTCGATCACGTCTGAGTAGAGGGTGCCCTGCACCAGGTAGCGCACGTCCTCGAGCTTCGCCGCCTCCTCCTCGAAGACGCGGATGAACTCCTCGCCGATGATCTTGCGCTTGCGCTCCGGGTCCTCGACGCCGGCGAGCTTGGCGAGGAAGCGGTCTTCGGCGTTGACGTGGACGAGCGGGATCCCGAACCGCTCGAAGGCCTCGACCACCTGCTCGGCCTCGTTCAGCCGCATCAGGCCGTGGTCGACGAATACGCAGGTCAGCCGCTCGCCTACGGCGCGGTGGACGAGCAGCGCCGCGACCGAGGAGTCGACGCCGCCGGAGAGGCCGCAGATCACCCGCCCCTCGCCGACCTGAGCGCGGATCCGGGCGACCTGCTCGGCGATCACCGACTGCGGCGACCACTGCTCTTCGCAGCCGGCGATGTCGCGCAGGAAGCGGGTCAGCACCTCGGTCCCGTACGGCGTGTGGACGACCTCGGGATGAAACTGGATGCCGTAAAGCCCGCGCTCTGGGGACTCGCAGGCTGCGACGGGCGAGCCCGGCGTGGAGGCGAGCGCGATGAACCCCTCGGGCGGCTCGAAGACTGCGTCGCGATGGCTCATCCAGCAGGTCTGCGTCTCAGGCAGGCCGGCCAGCAGCCGCCCGCCCTCGTTGCGCAGCGTCAGCTCGGTGCGGCCGAACTCGCCGGCTTCCGCGCCCTCCACCCGGCCGCCCAGCGCGTGGACCATCGCCTGCATGCCGTAGCAGATGCCCAGCATCGGGACGCCCAGCTCGAGCAGCTCGGCCGGGAAGGGCGGCGCGCCCGGCTCGTAGACCGAGGCCGGCCCCCCGGAGAGCACCAGCGCCTTCATGGCCCGCTCGCGGATCGCCTCCGCCGACGTGGTCGCCGGCAACAGCTCGGCGAAGACGCCGCATTCGCGGATCCGCCGCGCGATCAGCTGCGAGTACTGGCCCCCGAAATCAAGAACGAGCACCTCCTCCACCGCGCTGCTGCCCGGGGGCGTCGCCGGTCCGCTGCCGGGCGTAGCGAGGGCGGCACCCCTCTGCTCAGTCATCCGATACAGCAACCCCCGTGGCAACGGCGGCGCGCCCGTTTGAGCCCATGCCGACGGCCTGTTCGGTCTGCAGCTTCTTCCCCTCGCTCTGCAAGGCCGGGGCGACCATCACCTCGGCGCGCTGGAAGGAGCGAATGTCCTCATAGCCGCAGGTCGCCATCGACGTCCTCAGCGCTCCCATCAGGTTGAAGGTCCCATCGTTCTCTTGGGCGGGGCCCAGGAGGATCTCCTCCATCGTCCCGTCCTGCAGGGTGGAAACCCGGGTGCCGCGCGGCAGCGAGGGGTGGAAGGTCGCCATCCCCCAGTGGAAGCCCCGACCCGGCGCCTCCTTGGCCCGGGCCAGCGGGGAGCCGACCATCACGGCGTCGGCGCCGCAGGCGATCGCCTTGGAGACGTCGCCCCCGGTCCGCATGCCGCCGTCGGCGATCACGTTGACGTACTCGCCGGTCTCCAGCATGTGCTGGGAGCGAGCCGCGGCGACATCGGCGATCGCGGTGGCCTGTGGGACGCCGATCCCCAGCACGCCCCGGGTCGTGCAGGCGGCGCCCGGGCCGACCCCGACCAGGACCCCGACCGCCCCGGTCCGCATCAGGTGCAGGCCGGTCGAGTAGGAGGCGCAGCCGCCCACCACCGTCGGCACGGGGACTTCGGCGATGAACTCCTTGAGGTTGAGCGGCTCGACCGTGGTCGAGACGTGTTCCGCGGAGATCACCGTGCCCTGGATCACGAGGATGTCGATCCCGGCCTCGATCGCTATCTCGTAGTGATCGCGCACCTTCTGCGGGGTCAGGGAGCCGCAGGCCACCGCCCCCCGCTCCTTGATCTCCGTGATCCGCTGCCCGATCAGCTCGGGCTTGACCGGCTCGGTGTAGATCTCCTGCATGATCCGCGTCGCCAGATGCGCGGGGGCGGCGGCGACCTTCTCGAGCTCCTCCTCTGCGTCCTCGAAGCGGGTCCAGATGCCCTCCAGATTGAGCACCCCGAGGCCGCCGAGCTCGTTGACCAGCACCGCGGTGTCGGGGCTGACCACCCCGTCCATCGCGGCGGCCACCAGCGGTAGGTCGAACCGATAGGGACCGAGAGTCCAGCTGATGTCTATGTCGTCGGGATCGCGGGTCCGGCGCGACGGGACGATCGCGATGTCGTCGAATCCGTAGGCGCGCCGCCCCTTCTTTCCTCGACCGATGTCGATCTCCAAGTTCGTCCTCCAGAGCGGGGGTGGCGTTGAACAACCAGCCTACACTTCCGCGTGGACCTCCAGATCGCGCACCTCGACCTCGCCCAGCAGGCGGCTGACCTGGTTGCGATCGACGACGCCGGCGCCGAAATGCTGGGTCGACTCGGCGCCGCAGGCAACGGCGTAGGCGAGGCGTTCGTCGGACGGGAGACCGTCGTAGAGGGCGGCGACGTAGCCGGCCAGGAAGGCGTCGCCGGAGCCGACCGTCGAGACGGGTTCCAGCGAGCGGATCCGCACCTCGAGGACCCGCCGGTCGCCGTTCTCCTCGACCGAGGCGACGCAGCCGTCCGGGCGCGTGATCGCCGCCTCGCCGGCGCCGAGCCGGACCAGCTCGGAGAGACCGTGGACCAGGTCTCCGGGATCGGAGAACTCCTGGCCGACCAGCTCCTCGGCCTCGCGCTCGTTCGGCGTGACGACGGAGGCGCCGGCCCGCAGGCCCGCCAGCATTGGCTCGCCGTCGGCGTCGAGAAGCACGATTACCCCCTGCTCGCGCAGATCGCTGACCAGGCGGGCGTAGAGATCCTCGGGCGCCCCGGGAGGAAGCGTCCCGGCGACCACGCAGATCCTCGCGCCGCGGGCGAGATAGCGGAGCCTCTCGCCGAAGCGGTCCACCTCCTCGGGACTGACCGCCGGCCCCCTCTCGTTGATCTCGGTCTGCTCGCCCGAGGTCGGGTCGACGACCGCGAGGTTGATTCGGGTTTCCCCGGCGATTCTGGTGAAGTCAGTGAGCACGGCCTCTTTGCGGAGCTGCTCGAGGACGCGCGTGCCGGTCGGCCCTCCGGCGAAGCCGGTGGCGATCACCGGTCGCCCGAGCAAGCTGAGCGCGCGCGCCACGTTGATTCCCTTGCCGCCGGCGACCGTGCGGCTCTCCACCGCACGGTGGCGGTGGCCGAGGCGGAAATTCGGCACCGCGACAGTGCGGTCGATCGCCGCGTTGAGGGTGACGGTGAGAATCATCGGATCAGACGCCTCATCAGAACTGCTCCGACCAGTATCCCCGACAACGCCAGCCCCAGCCAGAGCAAGTTTTCGTCGATGAAGGTGCGGGCACGATCGAGGGCGCTCGCCTCGGGGACCGCTCGGCCGGCGCGAAGGGGAACCGAGGCGACCCTCAGCCCCTCGACGCTCACCACGGCCCGCCCCAGGGCCGCGCCGCGGCGGATCGGCCCCTCCACCTCCTGCGGCGCCCGCACCGAGACCCGAATCCGCTGGCCCCGCCGGAGCCCGACGGTGACCGCGCGCGCCGCGCGCAGCGGCAGCTCGCCGCCGGTGAAGCGGATCGCCGGCGCGGCGAGCGCCTCGCCGGGCCCGACGGGCCGCCGCTTGCGGAAGAGCGAGAAGCCGTGTTCGAGCAGTCGCAGCGTCTCCAGGTCACGGTCGGTCTCGGTTGGCGTCCCGAGCACGGCGGCGATCAACCTCACCCCCTTTCGGCTCCCAGAGCCGACCAGCACGTAGCCGGCGTCGAAGGTGTGGCCGGTCTTGATCCCGGTCGCCCAGGGCGCCCTCAGGAGCAGGTCGTTGAGTGTCTTGATCCGTTTCGGCGGGCGAAGGCTGCGCAGCTTCGCAGCGCGGGCCGCCGCAATCCTCGCGAAAGCGCGTATCGCGAGCAACCGTCTGCCGAGCGCGGCGAGGTCGTAGGCGCTCGAGTAGTTGCCCGGCTCGTCGAGGCCGATCGAGTTCGCGTAATGGGTGTCGGAGAGGCCGAGCGCCGCCGCCCTCCGGTTCATCATGCGCACGAACCGCCCTTCGGAGCCGGCCGCGGCGAGAGCGAGGTCGTGCGCGGCGTCGTTACCGCTGCGCAGGATCAGCCCGTAGAGGAGATCGCGGACACTGACCAGCTCGCCCGGCCGCAGCTCCAGCAGGGACTCGCCGTAGAGAGCCTCATAGGGTGACGCCGGCACGGTTTTCTCCAGCGGCAGGGTCTGCAGGGCCACGTAGGCGGTCATCAGCTTGGTCGCGCTGGCGATCGGGAGGCGTCGAGAGGCGGCGTGGGAGGCGAGGACCTCGCCGCTGCGGGCGTCGATCAACGCCCAGGAGCGGGCGTTGAGCTTCGGCCCGGCCGCTGAGGCCTGCCCGGCGACGCAGAGCGCCAGTGCAATCGCCGCGAGCGCGGCGCCGATGCGGCGTCGAGCGGGCATCTAGCGGAGCTTGAGCTTTTGGCCCGAGACCAGGATCTGAGGATCGATGCCGGGGTTGAGCGCCTCGATGCGAGCCACCGGAACGCCGGTCTTGCGGGCGATGGAGGTGAGTGTGTCGCCGTTCTGGACGACGTAGGAGGTCCGCGCCCGCTGACGCTTCGCCTTGGTGGACGAGGCCTTGCGGGCGGGGCTGGGGCGTCCCTCGGTGCCGCCGTCGTCGCCGTCGATGGAGCCGATCACGACTATCAGCAGCGCGATGAAGCCACAGATCAGGGCGGTGACGGCGAGGGCCCGGGCTGTCGCTGATGTGGGCTGGCTCACGGTTCGAGGAGTTCGTCGGCTCGGTGCCGAAGCATCGTAATCCGAAGCCCCGCCGGGCTCAGCCACCCGAGACTTCCCAGACCAGGCCGCGAAGGCGCTCGGCGGCGCCGGCGGGATCCGCATCGGCGGCGATGCCGCGCGAGGCGGCGACCAGGCCCGCCGCCCTCCCCGGCCCGAAGGCGGCGCCCAGGAGCTCGGGGCGGCCGCCCTGGGGGCCCACGCCCGGCATCAGGAAGATCGACCGCGGCATCAGCTCGCGGAGCCGGGCGAGATGCCCGGGCTCGGTCGCCCCGACCACCGCTCCCATGCCGCTCAAGCCTCCCGCGCCGAGCAGCCGGTCGGCGAGCCCGTCGACCAGGGTGGCGAGTGCCTCGTGCAGGGGCTGCTCGGGGGCGGGCATATCCTCGATCTCGGCCGCGCCGGGGTTGCTCGTGCGGACCAGCGCGAAGACCCCCGCCCCGGCCGCCTCGGCAGCTGCCACGAGCGGCTCGAGCGCGTCGCTGCCGAGCAACGGATTGGCGGTGAACGCATCGACGCCGAGCCCGGCAACCGGGCCCCACGGAGTGGGAGTCTCGCCGACCAGGGCCTGGGCGTAGGCTGTCGCCGTGACCGGCACGTCGCCGCGCTTGCCGTCGGCGATCGTCAGCAGCCCGGCCTCGCGCGCCGCAGCGCAAACCTCCGCCAGGGCGGCCCAGCCTGGGGCGCCGAGCCGCTCGAAGCAGGCGAGCTGGGGCTTGACCGCGACGCAGGACGGGCCGGCGCGCTCGATCAGGTTGCGGCAGTGCGAGGCGACCGCGGATGCGGCCCGCTCGGCGGGCGTAGAGCCGTCGGGGCGGGATTCTGACTCGGGAAGCTGAGCGGGATCAGGATCGAGCCCGAGGCAGACCTGGCTGCGGCGCTGCTCGACGAGCGCCGCCAGCCGATCCGCGAAGGGCGTCAAACGCGCCGGCTCGGAATCCCGCTCAGCCCTTGACCTTGGCCTTCAGCGCAGAGCCGGCCGAGAAGCGCGGCACCTTGCCGCCCGGGATGGTGATCCGTTCGCCGGTTCGAGGGTTGACCCCCTGTCTGGGGCCGCGCTCGGCCACGTGGAACTTGCCGAAGCCCGTAAAGCTGACCTCACCCCCGCTGCTCAGGGTCTCGGTGATCGCGTCGAGCACCGCGTCGACCGCGTCGCCCGCGGCCTTCTTGCTGCCCACCCGCTCGTCAGCTGCCAGTCGGTCCAGAAACTCAGCCTTTGTCACGTCGAAGCTCCTCCGTCGTCGTTGAGGTGGCGGCAATCTAACAGCGGGCTCGGCGTAGCGCCGCTAGGCGGCCGCTCAGGTCCCGCTCACGGCCATCTCGCCGATCAGGATCGCCGGAGTGTTGATCGAGCCGCCGAAGGGGACCCAGCGCGGCTCGGAGCCGGTCTCCAGCACAGCGCGAAGCATCGAAACGAGGTCGCTGGCGATCGTGAACTCGCGCAGCGGCTCGGCCAGGGACCCGTCCCTGATCGCGCGCCCCGAGGCGCCCACCGAGAAGACTCCGGTGACGGGATTCACCCCCGAGTGCAGCCCCGCGACATCGGTCACGAGCACCCCCTCCTTCGCCTTCTCGAGCAGCTCGGGGAAGCTGAGGCTGCCCGAGGCGACGATCAGGTTGGAGGCCGCAACCGACGGCTGGGACCGGTAGCTGCGCCTGCCTGCATTGCCGGTCGACTCGGAGTCGCCACGCCGGGCGGTGTAGGTGTCGTGCAGGTAGCCGAGCAGCCTGCCGTCCTCGATCAGGGCGGTGCGCCGGTGCGGAACGCCCTCCCCGTCGATCGGCGCGGCGGCGAAGCCGCCCGTGTCGAGACCGTCGTCGTGGAGGACGTAGGCCTCGCCGGCCACCTCCTCGCCGACCCGGTCGGCGAGCGGTGAGCGGCCCCTCTGGACGGCGTCGGCGCTGAGGGCTCCTCCGAGCAGCGCGGTGAAGGAGGCGGCGACGGTTGGATCCAGCACGACCGGACAGGAGCGCGATGGCGGCTTGACGGCGCCGATCATCGCGGTCGCCCGCTCGGCCCCCTCGCGGCCGATCGCAGCGGGGTCGAGCCCGGCCGGGCCGCGGGCGAGTCCGAAGCCGAGCCCGGTCTCGCGGCCGCCCTCGGCCTCCGCGAGCGCCTGCAGATACGCGTAGCAGCTGGACGCCTCGAACTCGCCGGAGACCCCGGTCGAAGCTGCAATGGCCACCCGGTCGGCGCTGTCGACGTAAACCGCCTGCTCGACCCCGACGACGCGGGGATCGGCCGCGAGCGCCTCCCGCTCGACCGCCAACGCCAACTCCGCCGCCCGCGCCGAGGACCACTCCGCGACCGAGGGGTCGCTGAGGCCCTCGAGCGGCTGCGGCTGCTCCCCCGGCTGCGGAGGCCCCGCGTGCTCGTCCTCATCGGCGACCGCGGCGGCGCCGGCGGCGCGCCCGGCGACCGCGACCACGCCCTCCGACGAGAGGTCGGTTCCGAACGCGTAGCCGACCCGCCCGCCGATCCAGGCGCGCACGCCAAGGCCTCGCCCGGTAGCCGCGGTGGAGCTCTCGACCTCGCCATCATGAACTCGAACCTCGCGCGTCGTCTCCTCCGACGCATAGGCCTCGGCGTCCGTGGCCCCGCGGTCGAGCGCTCGCTCGACCGCCCGGGCGGCGAGGGCGAGGGCGTCGTTCAAGTCTGCGTCCCCCCCACGGTCATCGCCGCGATCCTCACGTGCCCCTGGCCGGTGCCGACAGGCACGCTCTGGCCTCCCTTGCCGCAGATCCCGGACTTCATCCAGAAGTCGTCGCCGACTGCGTCGATCGCCGCCAGGGCCTCCAGGCAGTTGCCGATCAGGGTCGCCCCCCGGCAGGGCGCGGTCACCTTGCCGCCCTCGATCAGGTATCCCTCCGAGACCCCGAAGACGAAGTCGCCCGTCGCCGGGTCGACCTGGCCGCCGGCGAAGGAAACCGCGTAGAAGCCCTTCTCGACCTCGGCGATCATCGCCGCCGGCTCCGCCTCGCCGGGGGCGATGTAGGTGTTGGTCATGCGCGGGATCGGCAGGTGGCGGAAGCTCTCGCGGCGCCCGTTGCCGGTCGAGCTGACCCCGTCGCGCTCGGCGCGCAACCGGTCGTAGAGGTAGGAGGTGAGCCGGCCCTCCTCGATCACCAGCGTCTTCTGCGTCGGGGTGCCCTCGTCGTCGATCGCGTCGGTCCCCCACTCCCCTGGCAGCCGGCCGTCGTCGTAGGCGCTGAGCAGGGGCTGCGCGATTCGCTCCCCCAGCTTGCCGGCGTAGACGCTGGCACCCTTCTGCACGTGGTCGGCCTCCAGGCCGTGACCGGTCATCTCGTGAAAGAGGACGCCCCCGAAGCCGCCCCCGACGACGACCGGCATCGACCCGGTCGGCGCCGGGCGTGCGTCGAGCAGCTTCAGCGCCTTGGACGCTGCGCTCTCCGCGGTCTCCGCGGCGCCGTTCTCGAGCAGCTCGAAGCCGCGGTGCCCGCCGAGCGTCTCGGCGCCCGTCTCGACCCGGTCACCGCGCCGGGCGACCGCCTGGGCGCCGACCCTGACCCGAGTCCGGTCGTCGCCGCTCAGCAGGCCCTCGGAGTTGGCGACCGTGACCTGCCGCCGGGCCTCCGCGTATGAGGCGAGCAGCTGCTCGACCTCGCCGCCGGCGCCGCGTCCCCGCTCGTCGAGCGCGCGCAGGAGCTCCGCCTTGCGCTCCGCCGGGACCTCCTCGGGGCGCCGCTCGATCGACTGCGGCGTCGTCGCGACCGCGCGCAGCTCTCGCGGTTCGACCCGGTCCCCGCGCAGCGCCGCCGCGGCCTCCGCCGCCGCCCGCTCGAGATCGCCGGGGTCGAGTCCGTCGACGTGGGCGAAGTAGGTCGTGCCGCCGCTCAGCACGCGGACCCCGGCCCCCTGCTCGGCGCCGGCCTGGACGGACTCGATTCGCGACTCGTCGATCGCCATCGTGAGCCCGCTGCGGCGTTCGGCGAAGACCTCGGCGAAGTCCCCGCCGGAGGCGAGGGCGCGGGCCAGCACCCGCTCCGCGACCTCGGGGTGAAGAAGCTCCTCGGCCGGGGTCAAGGCTTCGCTCTCTGCCCGGCCACCTCGATCAGCCTGCCCGCGGCCACGAACAGCTCCCCTGCCGCCGCGGAGTCGGAGGCGTGATCGACCGCCCGCCCCTCGCGGTAATACAGCCGGGCGAAGGGGCGGCGCGAGGCGCGGCGCCGGCGCATGTAGGCGGCCGCCTCATCGGCGTATCCGGAGACCCGGTCCAGCAGGATCCGATGTGGCTTCGGAGGCGTCACCCGGCGGTCCCGTCTCCACCCGCGGCGAGATCCCGCAGCAGCGCTCGCATGTCGAAGAGCAAGAGCGAGGCGAGCGCGAAGCGGTCGGTCACAGCGATCGCGGCGAGGCCGGCGTGGCGCAGCGCGAAGACCTCCCCCTGCTCGGTGCCGATGTGGATCTGCTCGACCGGCTCGTCGCCGGCCCGATCCGCGACCTCGAACAGAGCCGCGCCGTCCTCAAGCCAGCGATCGGGGTGGCCGCTCGCCGCCAGCACCGCCCCCTCGGGGCCGAAGATCGCGGCGCCGCGCAGGTCGGGCGACATCTCGCTGAGCAGGCCGAGCGCGCGCTCCGCCTCCGCGTTCGGGGGGGTGCTCGTCTCGGCGTCGGCCATCTCGGCCAAAATACCGGCCGATGCCACTGGTACGCGGCTCCTGGATCACCGTCGTCGCCGTCTGCGCGATCGCCGTCGTCCTCCTCGCGCTCGGCGACTACACCGGCTACGCGGTCACGGTCGCGGCAGTCGGTCTCGCCGCCGCGGTGAACCTCCTGCCCGATCCGTAGGCGCTGCTCGCTGATCGCTATCCGGCGCGGAAGGGACCCGGGGCACGCTCGGGCCGGTGGAAGGAGGTCTCCGGCTCGGCGTGGATCAGCACCTCGGCGCCGGGGATAGCGGCCTCGATCGCGGCCCGCATCGCGTGGGAGAGCTCGTGGGCGCGCTCGAGGCTGGTACCCGAGCGGTACTGGACGTGGAGGTCGATGTGGCGCCCTGCGCCGGCTCGCCGGGCTCGCAGCTTGTGGTAGCCGGCCACCTCGGGCGTGCGGGCGGCGGCGATCGCCGCCTCGATCCGGTCCATCTCATTGTCGGGTAGCACTTCGTCGACCAGGATCCCCGAGGAGCGCCGCAGAACCCGCAGTCCGGCGACGACTATCGCAGCGGCTACGACGATCGCTGTGATCGAGTCGAAGGCGACGACGTCGGTCAGCTCGACCAGCGCCAGCCCGACCAGGACTCCGCCGGAGGTGAGGGCGTCGGTGCGCAGGTGAGCGGCGTCCCCTTCCAGGGCGGTCGATTCGTGTTCGCGCGCCTTGCGGAAGAGAACCGTCGAGACCACGAGATTCGCGACGACCGAGAAGCCCATCACCGCGATGCCGACGCCGAGCGCGCTGACCTCGGAGCCCACCGCCAGCCGGTGGGTCGCCTCGTAGACGATGATCCCGGCCCCGACCAGGATCAGCATTCCCTCGATCGCCGCCGCCAGGCTTTCGACCTTCTGGTGCCCGTAGGGATGCTCGGCATCGGCGGGCTCGTCCGCCTTGCGCACCGAGACGAAGGCGACGACGGAGGCAAGGAGGTCGATCAGCGAGTGAAGCGCCTCGGTGATGATCGCGATCGAGCCGGTGATCGCGCCCGCTGCCAGCTTGAGCGCGATCAGGGTCGAGTTGGAGACGATCGAGAGCCCGGCCGCCTCGCCCTTGGTGCGGATCATCGGGGCGCCGGCGCCCTGCCGGCGCCGAGGTGCTCGGCGAGCAATCGCGCGGCGATGCCGCGATGGCTGATCTCGTTCTTCTCGGCCTGGCTCAGCTCCGACATCGTGCGGTGGTCATCGGGCCCGGTGGCATCGGGGACGAACGCGGGGTCGTAGCCGAAGCCGCCCTCGCCGCGCGGCTCCTCGATCAGACGACCCTCGCAGCGGCCTTCGAAGACGTGCTCGCTGCCGTCCGCTTCGACCAGGGCGAGGGCGCACGTGTAGTAGGCGCCCCGCTCGTCCCCGGCCGCCGCCACCTCCTGCAGCAGCTTGGCCAGGTTCTCCTCGTCACTCGCCCCCGCGCCGCCGTAGCGGGCCGAGTGGATCCCCGGCCGGCCGCCGAGCGCGACGACGCCGATCCCGGAGTCGTCGGCGATCGCGGCGTCCCCCGTGACGGCCTGCGCGGTTCGTGCCTTTTCGAGGGCGATCTCCGCGTAGCTGCCACCCTGCTCGGGGGGGAGCTCGACCCCCTCCGGCAGCCTCTCCAGCTCCACCCCGGGCAGCAGTTCTTGCATCTCGCGCAGCTTGTGCTTGTTCCCGGTGGCGAAGATCAAGCCCCGGTCACCTGCTCCTGGACTTGCCGCAGGCGGGAGATACCCATCTCGGCGAGGCCGAGCAGCTCGTCCAGGTGGGCCCTCGAGAGCGGTGTGCGCTCGGCGGTCGCCTGCACCTCGACCAGCCCGCCGTCGCCGGTCATCACGACGTTCGCATCCACCTCGGCGCGCGAGTCCTCGTCGTAGTCGAGATCGCAGAGCGCCCGCCCGTCGACGACCCCGACGCTCACCGCCGCCACCGAGCCGGTCAGGGGCATCTCCGCGATCCTCTTCGCGTCGAGAAGCTTCTGCAGGGCGAGGCGCAGCGCCACGTAGCCGCCGGTGATCGCCGCGCAGCGGGTGCCGCCGTCGGCTTCGAGCACGTCGCAGTCCACGTAGATGCTGCGTTCGCCGAGCGCTTCGAAATCCACCACCATCCGCAGCGAGCGCCCGATCAGGCGCTGGATCTCGACGCCCCGCCCGTCCTGTTTGCCGCGCGACACGTCGCGCGCCTTGCGCTCGCCGGTCGAGGCCGGCAGCATCGCGTACTCGGCCGTGACCCAGCCCCTCTCGCGGCCCTGCATCCATCTCGGCACCGACTCCTGTACCGAGGCCGTGCAGATGACCCGCGTCCCGCCCATCGAGATCAGGGCGGAGCCGTCCGCGGTCCCGACGAATCCGGGGTCGATGGTGACCGGCCGAATGTCGGCCGGTGCTCGGTCATAGCTGCGTGAGGCGGGCACCTCGCGAGTCTTTCATGCTGCTCGCGGAAGGGGCCCGAAGCTCACGGCCGACCTGGCGCCATCGGTGCTGACGCAGGCTCCCGCTTCTCGGCCCTCCAATTCCGACTTTTGCCCCCTCAGGTGCTCGCGGTCGGTTTTTCACCCCCCCACGGGGGGTGAATGTCGGCAACGGGTCTCCGAGGGGGTGAATGTCGGCTTCGCCCGAGGCAATGAAGTGAAAGTCGGCTGCGCGAGAGGGGCAAGAGCTCCCGGCCTTCCTCGACTGGCCGGCACTTCCGCTGAGGGCGAGGTTCGCGTCCAGACTCGCCAATTCCCGAGTCAAGAAAAGCGGTTCTGCCGCGGGAGACGGTCTTGGACGCGAGGGCTTGTTTCCCCCCAGCAGCGGCGGAACCGCCGCCGCTGCCTCATTTGAAGCTGACCCTGTCGACCGCCTCCTTGATCTTGTCGACGATCACGCCGGCCAGCTCGGTCCCCTGTTTGCCGTTGAACCCCTTCATCGCGGCGACCATGCCGACCATCAGCAGCGAGACGAGCAGGATCAGGCCCACGTACTCGACCGTCCCCTGCCCTCGCTCGGCCAGGTCCCGGATCGCCTGTACCCGCCGCGCGATCGCAGCATGGGCGTAGCCGAAAAGCGCATAGATCATTGGGATGCTCCTTCCTCGTGGTTTGGCGCCATGCTCGGACGGGCCTCGTCAACGATCCAGACGCGGGTGTGCCAACTCGCGCAACCCGCTGCCATGAGGGATTGACGGCTGGGGCCAGCGCGCCGGATACGCTCAGCGCCGATGCGGATCCTGGTCGTCACCAACCTCGAGCCCGATGCGTCCTCGCCGCACCGGGGGCGCTGGATCCACGATCAGGTGGAGGAGATCCGCCGCCACGACATCGAGGTGGAGATGTTCGGCTTCCCTCCCGGCCGCTCCCACTACATCCCGGCGACGCGGCGGCTGCGCCGCCTGCTCCGCGGCGAGCGCTTCGACCTCGTCCACGCCCACTACGGCCTGGCCGGCTGGTGCGCGCGACTCGCCGGCGCCAGGCCGCTCGTGGTCAGCTTCCACGGCACGGACGTCCGCCATCACATAGTCGGACCCCTGTCCCGCCGCCTCGCCTGGCGGGTCGACCTGGTCGCCGCGGTCTCACGCGCCCTCTTCGCCCCAGAGAACGGGAGGCCGGGATTGCCCGCCGTCCCGGGCTCGGCGGTGCTCCCCTGCGGCCCGGACCTCACCCGCTTCCATCCGATCCCCCGGGCCGAGGCGCGGCGTGAGCTCGGGCTCAACCCGACCGGCCGCTACTTGCTCTTCCCCGCCAACCCGGCCAGGCCGGAGAAGCGGGCCGATCGCGCCCGCGAGTTGGCCGCGGCGACGGGCGCCGAGCTGCTGAGCGGCGGCGCGATCGACCCCGGGGAAATGCCGGTCTGGGTCAACGCCGCCAACGCTGTCCTGGTCACTTCCGACTACGAGGGCTTCGGGCTGGTCTGCGTCGAGGCGCTCGCCTGCGACGTGCCGGTCCTCTCGACCCCCGTGGGGATCGCGCCGTTCGCGCTCAACGGCGTCGCCGGCACCCTCTGCGCCCCTTTCGACCTCGACCGCTGGCAGGCTGCCGTCGCCCCGCACCTGGGCTCGCCCGACCCCCGGATCGACGGTGTGGCGCACGCCGTCTCGCTGTCGGCTGTGCGAATGGCCGAACGGACGATGGTCGCCTACCGTGCCGTCCTCGGCGACACGTAATAGATTGATCCCGTGAGTGACAGCGAAGCGGGACTCCCTGGGCGTATGAGCACCGAGACGGAAACACCCGGCACCAGGGACCTCGACATCCAGGTCGAGGAGGCCGAGCAGCGGCTGAGGGAGGCCACCGAGGCTGCGAAGGAGGCCGAACGCCGGACCCGGGCCGAGCTCGACGCTCTGGAAGAGAGGCTGGAGGCGGAGAGGGTCCGGGCCGCGGACGAGCTCGAGCGCCAGCGCCGCGCCCACGAGGAGGCGCTGAAGGGCGAGCGCGAGGCCAAGCAACAGGCGATCGCGTCCGCAGAGAGCCGCCTGGCCGAGATCGAAGCGCAGACCGCGGCGGCCGAGGAGCGAGTCGCGGCCGCCGAGCGCCGGGCCGCTGAGGCCGAGGGCGGCATCGAGGAGGTCAGCGCGCGCGCTCGGGAGCGGGCCGCAGCGTGGCTGAGAGGCCAGGTCGAGGCAATCCGGCGAGAGGCGGGACGGAGATAGGCTCGAGGGCCGAGTTCGACGTCGCCGTCGTCGGCGGCGGCGCGGCCGGACTCTGGACCGCCCTGCGCGCCGCCGAGCACGGCGGCTCGGTCTGCCTGATCTCACGCACACCCCTCTCGCTGAGCGCCAGCTTCTGGGCGCAGGGAGGCCTCGCGGCGGCCCTCGAGCCGGGTGACTCGCCGGCTCGCCACGCCGCCGACACGATCGCGGCCGGACGCGGCCTATGCCGGCCCTCCGCCGTCCAGGCGCTGGTCGAGGAGGCGCCGGCGGTGGTGCGCGAGCTCCGCGAGCGCGGCGTCGGCTTCGACACCGAGCCCGACGGAGAGCTGGCGCTCGGCCTCGAGGGGGGCCACACCCGCCGCCGCATCGTCCACGCGGGTGGCAGCCAGACCGGCCACGAGATCACCTCCAAGCTCGCCGCGATGGTCTCTGCCGAGCCGGGGATCGAGGTGCGCGAGCGGACCTCGGTCGTGGCGATCTGGAGCGACGGCGAGCGCTGCCACGGAGTTCTCACCGACAACGGCCAGATCGCGGCGGCGGCGAGCATCCTCGCGACGGGGGGCGCTGCGGCGCTCTGGCGGCGCACGACCAATCCCTGGGGGGCGATCGGCGCAGGGGCAGTCTTCGCCGCCGCCGCCGGTGCGGACCTCGCCGACCTCGAGGTCTGCCAGTTCCACCCCACGGCCCTCGCGCTTCCCGGGACCGACTTCGACGGCCGGCTGATCACCGAGGCGGTGCGGGGCGAGGGCGCCACCCTGCTCGATGCCGCCGGAAAGCGCTTCACCGACGAGCTGGCGCCCCGCGACGCGGTGACCGCGGCGATTCTCGACCGCATGGAGGCCGACGGGGTCGACAGTGTCCAGCTCGACCTGCGGGGCCTCGACCCGGCCCGCTTCCCGAACGTCTTCCAGTCGCTGGCCGAGGCCGGGCTCGATCCCCGATCCGAGCCCGTCCCGGTCGCTCCCGCGGCCCACTACACGACAGGCGGAGTCGCGACCGACCTCGACGGCCGCTCCTCGCTGCCCGGCCTCTACGCGGTCGGCGAGTGCTCCTGCACCGGCCTACACGGAGCGAACCGGCTTGCCTCGAACTCGCTCAGCGAGTGCTTCGTTTTCGGCGGTCGCGCCGGACGCGCGGCGCTGGAGGAGACCGCCGCGAAGGAGCGCCCGCCGCTTCCCGAGTGGCGCTTCGACCCGCCGACCGAAGCCACCCGCGACGCCGTCTGGCGCCTCGCAGGGCCCTTGCGCAGCCCCGAGCAGCTCGAGCAGCTGCGCGACGACCCCTACCCCCTGGCGGCGGCGATCGCCGCCGCCGCGCTGGAGCGGAAGGAGTCGCGCGGCGGCCACCTGCGCGTCGACTTCCCCCACATCGACCCGGCGCTGGACGGCGTCCACATCCTGGTCGGCGCAGACGGCCGGACCCGGCACGAGGAGTGGCGCTGACCCGCGGGGGGTGAGCCTCGCGAGGGGTCGCGGTAGCTTCACGACGTGCTGCTCGGAGTCGATGTAGGCGGAACCTTCACCGACGCCGTCCTCTTCGACGGCGAGCGGGTCCACACCGCGAAGCGGCCGACCACGCCCGCGGACCAGTCGGTCGCGGTGATCGACGCGGTGAGGGAGGT
>DASUUD010000181.1:0-24730 GCA_036374255.1 Solirubrobacterales bacterium
CATCGAACCGCTCCCAGACCGCCATCGCATTTCCGGCAGCGTCCACGGCGATATCGGGTTCGAAAGCGTCTTCTCCCGGTTCGGAGATCGTGACCGGGGATTGGAAGCCGCCGCCGGGGGGTCGAATCGCCGCCTCGATCAAGACGTCGTCGCCGTCGTTGTACGTCATGACGACGATGGAGTTGCCGGCGGGGTCGATTGCCACGCTCGGCCCGGAGGTGTTCTTGCCCGGCTCGAAGGGCTGCGGCGAGACGACCTCGGGTTCGGAGAAACTGCCGCCCGCCGGGCGGACCGACGCTTCAACGACGTTGACGTCGGGGTTGACTTCTTCTTCTTCCTGTTCTTCGGTCAATTCCGCTTCCGCTCTGTTGATCCAGGCCACCACCAAGGCGCCCGATGGGTTGATCGCGGCCTGGATCGCGGTGGGGAACACCCCCACCGGCAGGCTCTGGACGACCACGGGCGGCGAGAAGCTGCCCCCGGGCGGCCTGGTCGAAGCTTCGAGCGTGTAGTTGGGGTTCTGGAAGTGCCACCAGAGGACGACCGCCTCCCCGCCCGGCGTCATCACGAGGGTGGGGTCCTGTGACGGGAGAGAGAGGTCGAGAGGCGCCGAGAACGCGCCACCGGGACTGCGGATCGATGCCTGAACGGTGTTCTGGAAGGGGGTCGCGCCCTCGCGCTCCCAGATCGCCACCATGCCGCCGGCGTCATCCACGGCGACCCGCGGGTCACGGGCGTTTTTCCCGGGGAGCGAGAGGTCGACCGGGGCGAGCCAGGTGGGCGCGGCGGCGGCCGGTGCGGCGCCGAGCAGGATCAGCGCCAGGCAGAGCAGCCCGGCCGCGGCCGGGCGTCGCACCGCCCCTGACAGTCCTGCACGCGTAGCCCTCATCCCTCCTCCGCTCGTCGGGCCATCCCTCTCGTTCCCAGACACATCACAGTACGTGATGTCTCGCTCCCTCGCCAGATCGGCTGCAGCTAGGCTGCCCCGTCCATGCTCGTCGAGTTGCAGAGCCATTCGACCGTCTCCGACGGCCAGCTCGCTCCCGCCGAGGTGGTCGAGAAGGCGGCCGAGGTGGGGGTGACGACCCTCGCCCTGACCGACCACGATGCGATCGCCGGTGTGGCGGAGGCGGCTGAGGCGGCGCGCGGACTGGGGATCGAGCTGCTGCCGGCGATCGAGATGTCCTGCGTGCACGAGTACGCGGAAGACCTCCACATCTGCGGCTACTGGGTCGACCTCGGCGCGATCGCCCCGGCCTGCGAGCGCGCCCAGCACGAGCGGGTCACCCGGGCGGGAGAGATCGTCGAGAACCTCCGCCGCGAAGGATTCGACATCCACCTCGAGGACGCAGTGCGCGAGGCGGGCGACGCGCTCTCGATCGGGCGCCCCCACATCGCCCGGGCAGCCGGCGCCACGGGCGACCTTGGCCCCTTCTTCGAGGAGTACCTGGTGCCCGGGGCAAAGGCGTTCGTGCCGCGGCGCTGGCCCACCGCAGAGCAGGCCGTGGAGGCGATCAAGGCGGCGGGGGGCGTCGCGGTCGTCGCCCACCCCTACTGGGACATCTCGGAGCCCCACGAGGTCGATGAGCTGATCCGCGACGTCGACGTGGACGGAGTCGAGGCCTTCTATCCCACCCACGACAGGGAGCAGACAGCGCACCTCCTCGACCTCTGCGACGAGCTCGATCTCATCCCCACCGGCTCCTCCGACTACCACGGCCCCACCCACCGCACCTTTTCGAAGTTCGGCGCCTACGAGACGTATGGACTCGGCTCGCCGGTGGTGCCACGGAAACCCTGACAGGACAGCTTCTGAGAAGCCCCGAGCGGCACGACCTGATCCCCGCGGCTGGATCGGCGCAAGCGACTGGAGGGGTGTTCATCCCCTCAACGGGCGGATACTCAAAACGCCGGCCTCATTAGGCCGGCGTTTGTCCGGGGAGGGGATGAACACCCCTCCCACTCCCTACGCCGTTACGGCGGACGCAGGGATCAGATCGCGCTGCTCGAGGTACTCCAGCAGCTTCTGCGCCGACTCCTCCGCCGTTTCGGCTTCGGTGTCGCAGACGACCTCCGGGTTCTCCGGCGCTTCGTAGGGGTCGGAGACGCCGGTGAATTCCTTGATCTCGCCCGCGAAGGCTTTCGCGTAGAGGCCCTTGACGTCGCGCTCGGCGCAGGTGTCCACCGTGGCCTTGACGTAGACCTCGATGAAGCGGTCGCCCATCAGCTCACGCGCCTCGGCGCGGATCTCCGCGTAGGGCGAGATCGCCGCCGTGATCACGGGCACGCCGTTGCGGCTGAGCAGGTCTGCCACGAAGGCGATCCGCCGGATGTTCGTGTCGCGGTCCTCTTTGGAGAAGCCCAACCCCTTGGAGAGGTTTTCGCGCACGATGTCGCCGTCGAGGATCTCCAGCCGCGAGCCGCGCTCGCGCAGGTGCCCCTCAAGCAGCCGCGAGATCGTCGTCTTGCCGGCTCCGGAGAGCCCGGTGAACCAGAGGGTGAATCCCTTCTCACCAGCCATCGCCTTCGTCAGTCCTCCTTGTAAGCGTCGATCAGTATGTCCGCGACCTCGGCGCGCGAGAACTCGTGCGGGGGCCTTTCCCCGTTGCCGAGCATCTCGCGGACCTTCGTGCCGCTGAGGAACACGTGCGCCTCGGCGTCGTGCGGGCAGGTCTTGCCCGACGCCATCCCCTCGCACTGGTTGCACCAGAAGCTGTGCTCGAAGAAGAGCGGTTCGATCCCCAGCTCGTCGGTGTCGACCTCGTCGAAGATCTTCTGCGCGTCGTAGGTGCCGTAGTAGTCGCCGACACCGGCATGGTCGCGGCCGACGATGAAATGCGTGGCGCCGTAGTTGCGGCGCGTGATCGCGTGCAGGATCGCCTCGCGCGGGCCCGCGTAGTGCATCTTCGAGGGGAAGACGCCGAGGATCACGCGGTTCTGGGGGTAGTAGTTCTCCATCAGCACCTCGTAGCAGCGCATCCGCACGTCGGCGGGAATGTCGCCCGCCTTGGTCTTGCCGATCAGCGGGTGGATGAAGAGGCCGTCGGTCGTCTCCAGCGCCGCCTTCGTCAGGTACTCATGGGCGCGGTGGATCGGGTTGCGGGTCTGGAAGGCGACGACGCGCGTCCAGCCTCGCTCGGCGAACGCCTTGCGCGATTCCTCCGGGGTCATGTAGCGGCGCATGAAGGCGTCCTCGTGGTCCGGCAGGGCGTCGGCCTCGATCGGCCCGGCGATGCAGCGGGCCCCCTCCTCGTAGATCGCCGCCACCCCGGGATGGGCCTCGTCCGCGGTCAGGTACACCTGCTCGGCCTCGCGCCTGGGGTCGCGCTCGAAGATCTCCTCGACGGTGATCCGGCCGAGCGGCTTGCCTTCGTCGCTGGACAGCGCGACCACGTCGCCGGCCGCGCAGTCGAGATCGGTCGCCAGGGTGATCGGGATCGGCCAGTAAGCGCCGTCGGCGGTGCGCATCTCCGCGCAGACCCGCTCCCAGTCGGCCGAGCCCTGGAAGCCGGTGAGGGGGGCGAAGCCGCCGTTGGCGATCATCTCGAAGTCGGCCGTGTGGCGCTCGGAGAGGGTCAGGGAAAGCTCAGTCATCGTTTCGCTCATCGGTAAGTCTCACCAATCGTTCGGGGGAAGGTCCTAGAGGAGGCGTGCCGTGGGCGCGCTAGTTGATCCCGCACTCGGACTTCGCCAGGCCGGCCCAGCGGCCGTCCCGCGGGGAGCCGCCCGGCTCGACCGGCCTGGTGCAGTGGGTGCAGCCGATCGACGGGTAGCCGTGATCGTGGAGCGGGTTGTAGGGGAGATGGTGCTCACGAATGTAGTTCCAGACGTCGCGCTCTGACCAATCCGCGAGGGGGCTGAGCTTCCAGAGCCCGAACCGCTTGTCCCAGGCGAACTTGGGAGTCTTTGCGCGGCTCGCGGAGTCCTCGCGGCGGACACCGGCGAGCCAGCAGTCTACGGAAGACAGGGCTCGGCGCATCGGCTCGACCTTGCGCAGCTCGCAGCAGGTGTCCGCATCGTGCTTCCAGAGCTCATCTCCGTACCTCGCCGCCTGCTCCCCCAGGGAGAGGTTGTGGAAGCGGTCGAACTCGACCCCCAGGTGCTCGGCGAGCCGGTCGCGGGTCTCGTAGCTCTCCTCGAAGAGGACCTCGGTGTCGAGGTAGAAGAAGCGCGCCTCGGGGTTCACCTGCCTGGCCATGTGGGCGGTCACCGAGCTGGTCTTCTGGAAAGAGCAGGCGATGTAGTGGCGCTCGCCGAAGGTCTCGAACATCCACTCGATCGCCTCCGGCGCCGAGCGACCTTCCAGCTCTGTCGCGACCGCCTCGGCATCGATATCCGGGCTGGTGGCGACCGGGTTCATATCGCGCACTCGCCCTCGCCCCGCTCCACCTTGTAGGGGCTTGAACGGCTCCAGTCGATGAATTGCTGCATGGTCTCGAGGCTGAAATCGGCCGGCAGTGTCAGCTCCTTGACCTCGGCTTCGAATCGCTCGGGGCCGATCCGCTCGACGAAGTCGTTGAACTCCTCGCCGTCGGACCGCTCGGCCTCATACAGCCTGACCCAGCGCTCGACCGCCTCGGGCACGCGTTTTGCCGGCAGCCGCGATTTCAGGCGCTTGCCGAAGATGACCTCGCCGCCCTCGTAGTTGCCGCCGATGTGGGGGATGTAGGCGGGCATCTGGCGATCGCCGACTTTCAGCGAGGCGCCGTAGAAGCCGATGTTGGCGATGTGGTGCTGGCTGCAGCCGTTGGGGCAGCCGCTCATCTTGATGTGGATGCGCTTGGTGAGCGGGTCGGAGAGCTCCATCTCCTCGAGCCGCTCCTTGATCGCGCGGTTGAGTCCCATCGAACTGGTGATTCCGAGTTTGCAGCTGTCCGTGCCGGGGCAGCTGACGACGTCGGTGATCTCCCTGGCACCGGCCTCGGCCAGGCCCAGCTCGTCGAGTCTCTGCCAGACCTCATAGAGCGACTCGTCGCGCACCCAGCGCAGGACCAGGTTCTGCTGCACGGTGCTGCGCGCGTAGCCGCCGGTGTGCTCGCGCATGATCGCCGCCAGGCCGCGGAACTGCTCCGGCGTCAGGTCGCCCCGGTCGATCTTCACCTCAACCGCGGCGAAGCCCTCCTGGCGCTGCGGCTGGACGTTTCCTTCGAGGAAGCGGTCGAACTCTGACCGGTCGCCATTGGGTGAGGCCGGCGCACCCGGCCGGCCGGGCGCGTTCTCCTCCTCCTCGTCGTCGAAGCGCAGCCGCTCGAGGTCGAAGTCGCGCTCCTCGACCCACTCACCCTGCAGCTCCTCCTCGACCTCCTCGCGGAAGGCGTCGATCCCTATCTTGTCGATCAGCACCTTGATCCGGGCGCGGGCCCGGTTGACGCGCAGCCACTCCTGGCGGTCGAAGATCCGCAGCACCGCCTCGGCCACCTTCAGGTAGTCGCCGTTGTCGGATTCGACGAACTCATAGAGGGTCGGCGCGACCCGGGCCATGATCGAGGTACCGCCGCCCACCCGGACCTCGAATCCCCTCACGCCGTCGCGTTCGCGGCTCAGGAAGGCGATGTCGTGGATGCCGGTGATCGCCCGGTCCTCGTCAGAGCCGGTGAAGGCGGTCTTGATCTTGCGCGGCATCAGCTGCGTGGTCGGATGGCGGACGAAGTAGCGGACGTAGGCGCCCGCGTAGGGCGTGGGGTCGAAGACCTCGTCGGCGGCGATGCCTGCCCAGGGGTCGCCGGTGACGTTGCGGACCGTGTTGCCGCAGCCCTCACGCGAGGAGAGGCCGACCTCGCCGATCTCACGCAGCAGCGCCTCGGTGTCGCGCAGCGGCACGTGGTGGATCTGGATGTTCTGGCGCGTCGTGATGTGGCCCTTGTTGAGTGGCGCGTAGCGCTCGACCACATCGGCGAAGGCATCCATCTGGTCCGGGGTGACGCCGCCGAAGGGCAGCTTCACCCGGACCATCTGGACGTCGGGCTGCCGCTGCCCGTATACCCCCTGCTTGAGCCTGAAGCCTATGAACTGGTCTTCGGCGAGCTGCCCGGCGAGGAACTTCTCGGCTTCGTTGTCGAAGTCGTCGAACTCGCGCTCGATGATCGGGATCACGTGGCCCGGCACGTTCTCGTAGGTCTCGGGGTTCTCGAGCGTCCCGGCCCGCCCCTTGCCGCGCTGCTGCTTCTCCTGATCGACGACGACCTCCACGCCGAGAAAATAGCAAAACCTGACAGGGATTAGGGTATTTCTCGATCAGGTGTCCGAGGCCGCCCGCTTGCGGGCGGCGAGAATCGCGGCAGCCTCACCCGACTCGGCGACATAGGCGCCGTCGGGCTCCAGCGGCAGGCCCGCCTCGGCCCAGCCGACGATCCCCTCCTCCAGCTTGGCGGCGTCGTAGCCGGCCGCGGCCAGTGCCTCGGTCGCCATGCTCGAGCGGTTGCCGCCGCGGCAGTAGAGGACGACCGGCCGGTTCCGGTCGATCTCCCCGACCCGTCCTGAGAGCTCGCTCAACTCGATGTGCTCGGCGCCGGCGATCCGGCCCGCCTCCCACTCGTGGCCGGCCCGCACGTCGATCAGCTGGGCCCCTTCGTCCAGCAGCCTGCGGGCCTCGTCGGCCCCGAGCATGGAGATCGCCTCGCTCATCGGAGCGGAGAATCTAGTCGACGTCCGTCCCCTCGACCAGGAAGGCCACCCGCACGTGGGCGCGGTACTCGTCGAGGCTCTCACCCCTGATCCCGGTGGAGACGATGTCGACGGCACGGATGTTGCGCAGGGTGCCCTGCGCCTGGGCGAGCGCCTGTCTCGCCGCGTCGTCGGTGGACGTCTTCGAACTACCGACCAGCTCGATGATCTTCACGACAGCCATTTCAGTCCTCCTTCTGGATCCTGCAGAGCGGTGCCCTTCGCGCTGACTCCTTCGAGCAGCGCCGCCCGCTGCCACGGGCCGATCGCCTCACGCTCCTCGCCGCCGGCCGGGACGGCCTCCGCGCGAAACCGCTCGATCGCGGCAGCGATCGCAACAGCCTCGTCGTGGTCGGGATCCCGGGCCATGCCCGAAGCCTAGTTCAAGCCCCGCGGGCGACAGCCCTGTGCCGCGTCAGCGCGTGTGGCCCAGCCCGGGTACCGGGCTGCCGTTGGTGCGCGTCGCGCAGCGCCGTGTCGGCGGATCGAAGGCGTCTGTGAGCGCACGCCCCGAGCTGCTGCCGCGGCCGCAATCAATGATGAGATCGCGTTCGCCGTCCCGGGCGTCGATCGTGTCCTCGCCGCCTCCGGAGAAGAAGCGGTCCCTACCGGGCTGGCCGAGCAGGTTGTTGGGTCCGGCGTCGCCCTCCAGGATGTCTGAGCCGAACGATCCCTCGAGGTTCTCGATCTCGCCGGCGAAGCGAACCGGACGGCACCCGCGCACGCCCCGGACGTAGGCATTGCCCCGCCGCAGCGAGGCGTCGAGGGTCCCGCGCTGGATCGGCAGCTCGGCGAAGGAGACGTTGTCGGGCCCCGAGCCGCCGACGACTCGGCCCCCCGCGCAGGGCGGGCCGGCGGCCAGCAGGTTGCCGCCCGGGCCGCCGTAGAGGAAGTTCGGGCCACCCGGATGGCCGGCCACGAGCGCGTCCTGGCCGCCGCCGCCGTGGATCCGGTCCGAGCCGGGCCCGCCCTCGAGCAGCGAGTCCTCATCGCCTCCCCGCAGGAGGTCGTCGCCGCGACCGCCGGCCACGCGCACCTCGCCGGCGCCCCGCAACGAGCCGATCCCCCTGAAGCGATCGTTACCCGGGCCGAGATCGACCGTCACCCAGCGCGGCGCTTCACCGACCGGGCACACGGCCTCGCTCAGGGCCGTGCCCGGCCGCCTGCAGTTCCCGTGGATCGCGATCCCGCTCCCGGCGACGATCGAGAGCAGGCCCGCCTCCGGATCGAAGGCGAGCGAGACGTCGTCGTTGCGGCGACCGGTCGCGACCAGTACGCCGGCCGCCCCCGGATCGGGGACGTCGGTGTCGAAGTGGATGTGGACCGGTGCCTTCGGCATCCGCTGCCGCCCGCAGCCGGTGCGGCTGCGGCGCGGGGCGCCGCGACAGCGGTCGCTGCCCGAGCCTCCGTGGAGCTCGTTGCGCCCGCCGCCGATCAGCGTGTCCCTACCCGGGCCGCCGTAGAGGCCCGCCCTGCGGCGCCCGCCGATCAGCACGTCGTCGAAGGCCGAGCCGACGACCTGCTGGAAGCGGCGCAGCCGATCCCGGCCGTCTCCGGTGGCGCGGCCGGTCCTCAGCGAGACCCGCACCCCGCCTCCCCGCCGTTTGCTCCTCGCGGCCGAGGCGAACGAGGCAGTGTCCTCGCCCGGTCCGCCGTCCATCACGTCCCAGCCGTAGCCGCCGTCGATCGTGTCGTTGCCGCGACCGCCCTTCAGGAAGTCGATGCCGAGGCCGCCGTGGATGAAGTCCTGTCCCGCCCCGCCGAGTATCTGATCGTCACCGTGCCCCCCGTAGAGGCGATCGTTGCCGGGGCCGCCGCGGATCCCGTCGTTGCCGCGTTCGGAGTAGATCGTGTCGTCACCGCGGCCGCCGCGCAGGTCGTCGCTGCCCAACCCGCCGTGGATCGTGTCGTCGCCCGTTTCGCCGTAGACCAGATCGACGCCGAGGCCGCCGACGATCAGATCGTCGCCGGGGCCGCCGCAGATCACGTCGTGGCCGTCGAGGCCGAGGATGACGTCGTTGCCGGGCCCACCCCAGATCAGATCGCGCCCCTCGGTCCCGCGCAGCCGGTCGCCGGCTTCCGTCCCGACGACGGTCGGCTCCTTGCCGCCGCAGCTCGGCGCCTCCTGCGCGTCGCCGGCGCCGAGCGCCATCACGGCGCCCAGCGAAGCCAGCGCAATCGCGATGCCCCTCCCCAGGCGTCTCACGGGCTCAGCGTAACCCTCAGGTCCGGACGACCGAGTTTGACCTCCATAGGTGGTCAAACTCAGGCGCCCCCCGAACGACTCGGTCCTCCTCAGTCCAGGTTCACCATCACGTGCTTGATCTCGGTGTAGTCCTCCAGCGAGTACATCGAGAGGTCCTTGCCGTAGCCGGACTCCTTGTAGCCGCCATGGGGCATCTCGGCGACGAGCGGGATGTGGTCGTTGATCCACACGCAGCCGAAGCGGAGCGCGTTGGAGACCCGCATCGCCCGGCCGATGTCGCGGGTCCAGACCGAGGAGGAGAGACCGTAGCGGGTGCTGTTCGCCCACTCGATCGCCTTCTCCTCGTCGGAGAAGGGCTGCACCGTGATCACCGGGCCGAAGATCTCGTTCTGGACCATCTCGTCCTCCTGCTCCACGCCTGCGACGACCGCCGGCTCGAGGAAGTACCCGGGCAGGTCGGGCTCGGTGCCCCCGGTCACGACCTCGGCGTTGGACGGTTTGCGCTCCAGGAACCCCTCGACCCGCTGCCGCTGCCGCTGCGAGTTGAGCGGCCCCAGGGTTGTGTCCGCGGACATCGTGTCGCCGAGGACGAGCCCCTTCGCCTGGCCCGCCAGCCCATTGACGACGTCGTCGTAGACCCCCTCCGAGGCGAGGACCCTGCAGGCCGCCGTGCAGTCCTGGCCGGCGTTGTAGTAGCCCGTACCCGCGATCGTTTCCATGGCCTTCTCCATCGGGACGTCGTCGAAGACGATCACGGGCGCCTTGCCGCCAAGCTCGAGATGGACGCGCTTGAGGGTGTCGGCAGCCGCCTTGGCGATCCACTTTCCGGTCGGTATCGAGCCGGTCAGGCAGGCCATCTCGACGTCCGGGTGGGTGACCAGCTCGGAGCCGGTCGGCTCCCCGTGGCCGCCTATCGCGTTGAAGACTCCCGGCGGCAGGATGTCGGCGCACCACTGGGCGAACAGGAGCGTGGTCATCGGCGTCGTCTCGGCCGGCTTCAGCACCACGGTGTTTCCGGCTCCGAGGGCCGGGCCGATCTTCCAGATCGCCATCATCAGCGGATAGTTCCAGGGCGTGATCTGGCCGACGACCCCAATCGGCTCGCGGCGGACGTAGGACATGTGGCCCTCCATGTACTCGCCGGCCGAGCGCCCCTCCAAGCAGCGGGCGGCGCCGGCGAAGAAGCGGAGCTGGTCGGCCATCACCGGGATCTCGTCCTCGACCACCGCGGAGCGGGGCTTGCCCGCATCGGCCGCCTCGAGGTCGGCGATCTCCTCGCCTTTCTCCTCGATCAGGTCCGCCATCCGCAGCAGGGCCCGAGCGCGTTCGCCGGGGGGCGTCGCCGCCCAGCCCTCGAAGGCGCCCTTGGCCGCCTCAACCGCGGCGTCGACATCGGCCTTGGTGGAGAGCGGCGCCTCGGCGATCGCCTCGCCGGTGGCCGGATTCACCACATCCTCCGTCTGGCCCTCCGCCGGATCGACCGCCTTGCCTCCGATGAAGTTCTTCAGCTTCGTCTTCGTCGCCGTGGCCATCAGGGTCACACCTCCGCTTTGGTCTTTTCAGGTTCCAGGCCCAGCACCTCCTCCACCGGCGGGCAGCTCGAGCCCACCGCCTCCGCGACCGCCGGATGCGTCACCTCGCCGCCGGCGACGTTCACCCCGGGCCGCAGCCCGGGGTCTCGCCGGATCGCACCCTCGACGCCGTGGTCGGCGAGTTCGATCGCGTAGGGCAGAGTCGCGTTGGTCAGCGCGAAGGTCGAGGTGATCGGCACCGCGCCGGGCATGTTGGCGACGCAGTAGTGGATGATCCCGTCGACCTCGAAGGTCGGGTCGCGATGGGTCGTCGGACGGGAGGTCTCGAAGCAGCCGCCCTGATCGATCGCCACGTCGACCAGCACCGCGCCGGGCTTCATCAGCGACAGCTGCTCGCGCCGCACCACGTTGGGGGCGCGGGCACCGTGGACCAGTACCGCGCCGATCACGAGGTCGGCGCGGGCCAGCATCTCTTCGATCGCGAGGGTGGTCGAGTACACCGTCGAGCAGCCCCCGGAGAAGGCGATGTCGAGCTCGCGCAGGCGGTCGATCGACTTGTCGTAGACGAAGACGTCCGCCTCCATGCCCATGGCGATGAAGGCCGCGTTCATCCCCACCACGCCACCGCCGATCACCATCACGTTCGCCGCCGCCACGCCGGGGACGCCGCCGAGCAGGATGCCGCGCCCGCCCATCGGTTTCTCCAGCATGAAGGCGCCGGCCTGCGTGGCGATCTTGCCGGCGATCTCGCTCATCGGGGCGAGCAGGGGGAGGCGGCCGTGGGCGTCCTCGACGGTCTCGTAGGCGACGCAGGTCGAGCCGGAGTCCCGCAGGCCCTGGGTCAGGTCGGGGTCGGGCGCCAGGTGCAGGTAGGTGAAGAGGAGCTGCCCGGGCCGCAGCATCTCGATCTCACCGGGCTGCGGCTCCTTGACCTTGATCACCATCTCGGCCTCGCCGAAAACCGCGGCGGCGTCGGGGGCGATGCGGGCTCCCTGGGATTCGAATTCGGCGTCGGAGATCGCGCTGCCCTCGCCCGCGCCCACCTCGATCAGGACGTCGTGACCGTGCTCGGCCATCTCCCGCACGCCGGCGGGCGTGATCGCGACGCGGTACTCGTCGGGTTTGATCTCTTTGGGAACCCCTACCTTCACCGCCCGACCAGCTCCCTGGCGCGCAGCGCCAGCCAGAACTCGATCCGGTCGTGCGCGCGGGAGAGGTCGCGACCGGTCAGCTCTTCGACCTTGCGCATCCGGTAGCGGAGGGTGTGCCGGTGGCAGTAGACCTCGCGCGCCGCGCGCTCCCACTGGCCGTTCTGCTCGATGAACGCTTCCAGCGAGCGCAGCAGCTCGCCGCCGTACTCCTCGTCGCCCTGTTCGATCGGGCCGAGCACGCTGTCGCAGTAGAGCTTCACCGCCTCGTCGTCCTGGATCGAGAGCAGCAGGGTGAAGGCACCCAGGTCGCGCCAGGATGCGACCTCCGGCTCATTGCCGTTGGCGAACGCCGTCGCCTCGAGCGCGCAGCGGGCCTCGTGGAACGAGTGGCGCAGCTCCTCCGGCGGGGCGGAGCGGCTGGCGGCGGCGCGGACGGTACCGCGCTCTTTGACCAGGGCGCGGCGCGCGTCGGCGGCCAGATCGACCGGGTCGCGATCGGCGGCGTCGACGACCGCGCAGAGCAGCTCCCGACCGCCGCTGGAGTGGGGAGCGACGACCGCCGGGCAGGCGTCGGCGGCCAGCGCCCGCTCCAGCGCAGGCTCGGCGGCCGACGGGTCGTCGAGGTCGAAGACGAGGACCGCCGCCTCATCCCCGATCCCGAAGGGCTCCAGCCTGCGCCGCAGCTCGGAGGCCTCGAGACGTCCGCCCAGGGCGCCGGCGAGGACGTCGCCGGCGAGGCGCCGCTCGGTCTCGCGCGCCACCCTGCGGCGCATCATCTCCAGGGCGACGACGGCCACCGCCTGCTGGAGGATCAGCCGCTCGAAGTCGCCGAGCCCGCCGGAGTCGCGCACGATCACGACCCACGCCTGGGGCGCGCCCCCGCCCGGCGAGATCACCGGATGGGCGAGTGCCCTGCCGGCGACCGAGGGATGCGTGGGCACGAACGGATGGCCGTCGTTGGTGTGGGCGAGAGCTTCGTTGCGGATCGCGGTGACCGCATCGGCTGACAGCTGGCGCCGAAAGCCGCGCCCGGCGATGCGCTCGCCGCGCCCGTTGAGGATCGCCACGGTCCCACCGACGGCGGAGGAGATCGTCGCGACGATCTCCTCGAGGCCGCGCTCTTCCAGCACCAGGCGCTCCAGGCGTCGCTGCACAGCGATGCCCCGCTGCAGCACCTCGTACTGCTCGTTGACCAGGCGCGCGAAGGCTTTCTCGGTGATCGCGATGAACGGGGTCGAGTAGGGCACCTCGAAGAGGGGGAAGTCGCGCTTCTTCGCCTCCTCGACGAGGGCTTTGGGCAGCTTCTTGTGGCTGAACCCAGTGCCGAAGCCGAGCCCGGCCAGGTTGTGGTCCGCCAGCAGGCCGACGAAGGCGCGCTGTTTGGCGGCTGTGTCGAGCGGGATGCCGGTGGTCAGCATCAGCTCGCCTCCGGACAGCCACGGAGTCGGATCTTCCAGCTCGGAGATGTGGACCCAGCGGACAGGGGATTCCGCCCCCTGCGAGCCGGCGGCGAGGTCGAGCCCGAGTTCGTCGAGGAGGCTCTGGACCGTGAGCATCGGGGCCTATCTGCGGACCCGTTTCCAGGCCCGGCTCAGAACGTCGTAAAGGACGTCGTGGATCTCTTCGAACTCCTCGGTGTCGGCGATCAGCGGCGGCGCGAGCTGGACGACCGGGTCGCCGCGGTCGTCGGCGCGGCAGATCAGGCCTTTCTTGTAGAGCTCCCCGGAGAGGAAGCCGCGCAACAGCTCCTCCGCCTCCTCGTGGTCGAAGCTCTCCTTGGTCTCGCGGTCCTTGACCAGCTCGATCGCGTGGAAGTAGCCGGCGCCGCGCACGTCCCCGACGATCGGGATCTCCTTGAGGCTGTCCAGCATCTGGCGGAACTCGCCCTCCTTGGCGAGGACGTGGCCGCAGAGGTCCTCCTTCTCGAACACGTCGATGTTGGCCATCGCGACAGCCGAGGCCAGCGGGTGCCCCGCGAAGGTGAAGCCGTGGGCGAACGAATTGGTGCCCTCCATGAACGGCTCCGCGACTCGGTCGGAGGCGATCATCGCCCCCATCGGCGCATAGGCGGAGGTGAGCGCCTTGGCGATCGTGATCACATCCGGCTGGTAGTCGAAGCGTTCGCAGCCGAACCAGTGGCCGAGCCGACCCCAGGCGCAGATCACCTCGTCGGAGATCATCAGCACGTCGTGGCGGTCGCAGATCTCGCGGACCCGCTGGAAGTAGCCCTCCGGCGGCACGAAACAGCCGCCCGCATTCTGGACCGGCTCGAGGATTACGGCGGCGACGGTCTCCGGGCCCTCGAATTCGATCCGCTCCTCGATCGCAGTCGCCGCCCAGAGCGGGTGGCGATCCTCCGGCCAGCGGTAGAGGTTCGTGTTCGGCACGTGACAGGCGCCGGGCGCCAGCGGCTCGAACTGGGAACGCAGGTCCGTGATGCCTGTCGCCGAGAGGGCACCGAGGGTGGTGCCGTGGTAGGCGATCTCGCGGGCGATCACCTTGTGCTTCTGGCCTTTGCCGTGCATGCGGTGGTAGTTGCGGGCCAGCTTTAGCGCCGACTCGACGGCCTCGGAGCCGCCCGAGGTGAAGAAGACGCGATTCAGGTCACCCGGAGCGAGCTCAGCGATCCGTGCCGCCAGCTCGATCGCCCGAGGGTGGGCGTAGCTCCAGAGCGTGTAGAAGTCGAGCTCCTCGACCTGCCGCGCGGCCGCCTCCCCCAGCTCGGTGCGCCCGTGGCCGGCGTTTACGCAGAAGAGCGCGGAGAGGCCGTCAAGGTAGCGGTTGCCGTGCTCGTCGAAGACATAGCAGCCGTCCGCGCGGGCGATGATCGGGATCTCGTGGCCGTCGCCGTAGGCCCCCATCCTCGAGAAGTGCATCCACAGGTGCCGTCTTGCCAGCTCCTGGAGGTTGGTGCCGGCCCCAGAGCGGGGTTGCGAGGCAACGGCCATACCTATGTTCTCCTCTCTCATTACGACGTTATGGACAAAAGTAGCTCCAGAAGGATTCAGGATCAAGTGGTCATTCGGTCAAGTCCCTCGCTCAGACTTGTACAAAGCGTACAAACCTGTGCCCGTTCATTGGGAGTTCCGACCCTTGTGCGAATCGGCCAGTCGCCGTACCGTCGGTCGTACGTTGATCGACGTCCAGGCACCCTGAACGCCCTTCGAGTGAAGCGCTCTGCACGAAATTCCCCACAGCCCGGGGGTGCCGCCGCGCTAAGTTCTTCTCGGGCTCCGAGATGGCGGTGGCCCAGGAGGAGAGCATGAGGGACGGAATCCCCAGCGTTGAGTTGATCGAGGTGAGCAAGCGCTTCGACGATCTGCTCGCGGTCGACGACCTCAGCCTCCAGCTCTCCCCGGGTGAGTTCTTCACGCTGCTGGGCCCGAGCGGCTGCGGCAAGACCACCACGCTGCGGATGATCGCCGGCTTCGAGCAACCGACCGCCGGGGAGATCCGGATCGAGGGGACCGACGTCGCCGGCCTGCCGCCCCACAAGCGCCCGACGAACACGGTCTTCCAGAGCTACGCGCTGTTCCCGCACATGAATGTCGAGGACAACGTCGCCTTCGGGCTGCGGCGCAAGCGGGTCCCCAGGGCCGAGATCGCGCAGCGGGTCGGCGCCGAGCTGGAGCGGGTGGGCCTGGCCGGGGAGGCGAAGCGGCGTCCAGCGCAGCTCTCCGGCGGCCAGCAGCAGCGGGTGGCCCTGGCGCGGGCGCTGGTCAACCTGCCCAAGGTGCTGCTGCTCGACGAGCCGCTCGGCGCCCTGGACCTGAAACTGCGCAAGGGTCTCCAGGTAGAGCTGAAGAGAATCCAGCGCGACGTCGGGATCACCTTCGTCTACGTCACCCACGACCAGGAGGAGGCGTTGACGATGAGCGACCGGATCGCGGTGATGAACGAGGGCCGGGTCGAGCAGATCGCGGACCCCGAGCAGGTCTACGAGAAGCCGGCGACCACCTTCGTGGCCGGGTTCATCGGCGTCTCCAACTTGATGCCGGCGACGGTCACCAGCAGCGACGAGGTGCGCCTGGACCAGGGGCCGACCCTGCGCGCGGCGACGAACGGCCTGCGGACGGGAGATCGCTGCCATGCCGTGGTGCGCCCCGAGAAGCTGCGGATCGATGCGATCGACAAGGCCGGCGCCGCGGCCCCGAACGGGCTGCCGAGCGTGGAGGGAGTGGTCGACGCCTCGCTCTACCTCGGCACCTCGACCCAGATCGCGGTCGACCTCGGGGACGGGGTGAAGATGACCGTGCTCGTCCCCAACGCCAGTGAGGCGGAGCGGCAGGCGCTGCCGGGAGGCGGCGCCAGGGTGGCGCTCAGCTGGGAGCCGGATCACATGCACTTGGTGCGCGAATCGCCTGCAGCGGGTAATCAACGCGACGGGAACGGCGTCGGGGTATCCGAACCGCCGCAGCTCGAAGCAACAAAGAGAGGTGAGTGAGATGGGAAGCAGGAGTGCGCGGATGGGACGGGTCCCACTGGCGGTGGCGCTGCTTGTGGCAGCAGTCGCCCTGTCCCTCGGCCTCGTCGCATGCGGCGACGACGAGGTCGGCGGTGGCGGTGGCGGGGAGGTGACGACCGCCGAGGCCGGGCCGGTGACCGGCAACCTGACCATCTCCAACTGGCCGGGCTACATCGATCCCGGAAAAAACGGAACGGTCGCCGAGTTCGAAAAAGAGACCGGCGTGAGCATCAACTACATCGAGGACATCAACGACAACGAAGCGTTCTTCGGCAAACTCCAGCCGCAGCTGGAGCAGGGACAGTCGGGCGGGCGCAGCATCTTCGTCGTCACTGACTGGATGGCGAAACAGATGTACGACCTCGGCTATCTGCAGGAGATCGACCACGACGACCTGCCCACCGCCTTCGCCAACCTGCTGCCGACTCTGGAGAGCCCCTCCTTCGACCCGGAGCGGAAATTCTCCCTTCCGTGGCAGAGCGGCATGGGCGGTATCTGGGTTGACACTGCCAAGGCGCCGGACCTCCGCTCGGTGAACGACATGTTCGATCCGAAATACAAAGGCCAGGTCACGATGCTGAGCGAATTGCGCGAAACCGTGCCGCTGGTGATGCTCGCCGAAGGCGTCGACCCGGTCGAGGCTGACAACGAGGACTGGCTGAAAGCGATCGACAGGATCAAGGGGGCCGCCGAATCGGGCCAGATCCGCCGCTTCACCGGCAACGACTACACCGAGGACATGACCGCGGGCAACATCGTCGCGGCCATCGGCTGGTCGGGCGACGCGTCGCTGATCGAAAACAAAGACGCCGAATGGCGGATGCCGGCCGAGGGTTGCACGCTTTGGTCGGACAACATGGTGATCCCGGTCGGGGCGCCGAACACGGGCGCCGCGCTGGGCTGGATGGACTTCGTCTACCAGCCCGAGGTCGAGGTGGACATCACCGAATACGTCGAATACATCCCGCCGGTGCAGGGCGTGAAAGACCTGCTCCAGAAACGGGGATCGGAACTGGCCGACAGCCCGATCGTCTTCCCGACCGAGGAGTTCACGAAAGATTGCACCGACCAGGACTCGCCGCCGGACCTCGAACCGGTCAATGAGGCCTGGCAGGAAGTAATCACCGGCTGAGTTCACGATGAGCCTGAGGCAGCGCCTGGTCCCATACTGGTTACTGGGGCCGGGCCTGCTCTGGCTCGTCATCTTCTTCGTGGTGCCCATGTACTTCATGGGTGAACTGGCGCTGCGCTCGGGCACCCTGACCACGGGCTTCACCTTCGACTGGGCGTGGTCGAACTTCCCCGACTCGCTGTCTGGGCACACCGAGCAGATCGTCCGCTCCTTCTACTACGCGGGCACGGCGACCGTGCTGGCGCTGCTTATCGCCTACCCGCTCGCCTATGCGATCGCCTTCCGCTCCGGCCGCTTCAAGCTGCTGCTGCTGTTCGCGGTGATCGCGCCGTTCTTCACCACCTACCTGATCCGCACGATCGCCTGGAAGACGATCCTCAGCGATTCCAGCCCCTTGGTCGACATCCTTCAGACCCTCGCCCTCATCCCAGAGGACGGCCGTGTCCTCGCCACCTCCGGCGCGGTGATCGCCGGCCTCACCTACAACTTCCTCCCCTTCATGATCCTGCCGCTCTACGCCAACCTGGAGCGGCTCGACCTGCGGCTGGTCGAGGCGGCAAAAGACCTCTACTCCTCCTCCTACCAGGCCTTCCTCAAAGTGACGCTTCCCCTCACCATGCCGGGAATCGTCGCCGGGGTCCTGCTCACCTTCATCCCGGCCTTCGGCGACTACATCAACGCGCAGCTGCTGGGCGGCACCCAGCAGGCGATGGTCGGCAACGTGATCCAGTCGCTCTACCTGACCCAGCGCGACTACCCGGAGGCGGCGGCCCTCTCCTTCCTGATGATGGCGCTGATCCTCGCCGTGGTGGTCGTCTACATCCGCTTCGCCGGGACCGGGGCCTTCCTGGGTTCCGAGGAGGAGCGGGCCTGATGGAGGTCGTCTCACGCGCCTGGGCCTGGCTGCGGCGAAACGCACTGCCGATCTACGCCGGCGTCGCCGTCGCCTACATGCTGGTCCCGATCGTCGTGATCGCCGTCTTCTCCTTCGGCGACACGCCGAAAGACAAACTCACCTTCGGCCTCAACAGCGGCTTCACGCTGGAGTACTGGGAAACCGTCTTTTCGCTGCCTCAGCTGAACGAAGCGTTCTTCACAAGCCTGCGACTGGCCGCCTTCTCGACCCTGGTCTCGACGGTTATCGGGACGATGCTGGCGATCGCGCTGGTGCGGCACAGGTTCCCCTTCCGCCGTGCGGCGAACCTGCTGATCGTGATCCCGATGGCGACCCCGGAGGTCGTGATCGGCGCCTCGCTGCTGTCGATGTTCATCTACTACTCCGTGGCGCTCGGCTTCACCACGCTGCTCCTCGCCCACGTGATGTTCTCGATCAGCTTCGTGGTGGTCGTCGTGCGCTCGCGGTTGATCGGCTTCGACCGCAGCCTCGAGGAAGCGGCGGCGGACCTCGGCGCGACTCCGTTTGCGACCTTCCGCACCGTCACCCTGCCACTGCTGGCGCCGGGAATCGTCGCCGCGGCCCTGCTCGCCTTCGCACTCTCGATCGACGACTTCGTGATCTCGAACTTCAACTCGGGCCTCACCGTGACCTTTCCCCTCTACGTCTACGGGGTGGCGCTTCGGGGCATTCCGGTCCAGGTCAACGCGCTCGCCACCCTGCTCTTCCTCGTCACCGTGGTCGCGATCTGCCTCGTCCTGATCCAGCAGCGGCGCGCCGAGCGCATGGCCGCGGTGCGGCCCGAGCGCGAAGCCGAACCGACCCCGATCCCCGCCCCCGGAACCGCAGCCGCGCAATGAGCGTCGACCTGACGAAGGCCAAGGTCGCGGTGCTGCCCAACTACGTCGGTGGCGCCTGGCGCGAGATCGAGGGAGTGGACACACTCGACGACATCGACCCCGCAACCGGCGAGGTCGCGGCCCGCGTTCCGCTTTCGGGCGCCCAGCATGTCCGTGAGGCGGTCGAGGCGGCGCGGGCGGCCCAGCCAGGGTGGCGCGACGTCCCGCCGCAACGGCGGGCCCGCGCGGTCCTGGCACTGCGCGACGCGCTTCTGCGGCGGCGAAAGGAGATCGTTGCCCTGATCACCGCCGACATGGGCAAGACATTGGCCGACGCCGACGCCGAACTCGGCCGCGGCATCGAGTCGGTCGAGTCGGCGGCGGCGATCCCCCATCTTCTGAAGGGGGAGAACCTGGAGGGAGTGGCAGCGGGCGTCGACGTCGAAATGGTGCGCCAGCCGGTCGGGGTGGTGGCCGCGATCACCCCCTTCAACTTCCCGGCCATGATCCCGCTCTGGTTCCTGCCCTACGCGATCGCCTGCGGCAATACATTCGTGCTGAAGCCCTCCGAGCGGGACCCCCGACCCTCGGGGCTGATCATGGAGATCATCGACTCGATCGAGGAGATCCCGGCGGGCGTCGTAAACCTCGTCCACGGCGGCCGGGAGGCGGTCGCCGCGCTCCTGGACGACCCCGGCGTGGACGCGATCTCATTCGTCGGCCAGGCCTCCACGGCCCGCCTCATCGCCACCCGCGCCGCTGAGAACGGGAAGCGAGCTCAGGCGTTGGGCGGCGCCAAGAACTCGCTGGTCGTGATGCCGGACGCCGACCTCGGAGGGGCGGTGCCGGCCATCATGGGGTCGGCCTTCGGCGCCGCCGGACAGCGATGCCTGGCGGGCTCCGTGTGCGTGCTCGTCGGCGACGACGATCGCCGCGCCGAGGTCCGCCGGGCACTCGTCGATGCCGCCTCCGGGTTGCGCGTCGGGCCGGGAGCGGACCCCCGGACCGACGTCTGCCCGCTGATCGCCCCAGAGGCGCGCGAGCGCATCCTCGCGGCGCTCGAGCGCGCAGGGGGCGAAGCGGAGGTCCTGCTGGACGGGCGCGGCGACGCCGGGCCAGCTGGAACCGTCCTCGCCCCCACGATCGCAGCGGTGACCGACCGCGAGAGCGAGCTGGCGCGCGAGGAGCTCTTCGGTCCGCTGCTCACTCTGGTCGAGGTCGACGATCTCGATGCTGCGCTCGAGTTCCTGAACGGCTCCCGCTACGGCAACGCGGGTGCGATCTTCACCGCCTCAGGCGAGGCGGCCCGTCGCTATCGCTACCACGCCGAGGCGGGGATGCTCGGTGTGAACGTGGGCGTCCCAGCCCCGGTCGCCTGGTTCCCGTTCTCCGGTTGGAAGGACTCGCTCGACGGCGATCTTCATGCCACGGGCACCGACGCGGTTGACTTCTACACGCGGAAAAAGGTGGTCACCTCCCGCTGGTAGGAGCGCTGGGCACTCCTCGCCCGGACAAACGCCGGCCTAATTAGGCCGGCGTTTTGAGTATCCGCCCGTTCGAGGAGCGCCCAGCGCTCCTATCAACGAACGGTGACCGGGTTCCGGACAGGATCTCTTCGCCCCGAGCAGCGCGCAGCGCAAGGACGGCACCCGATGATGGGCGACAGGACCCGCGCGCCGCTACCCGGTGAGCCCCGTCAGCGGCCGATGTGGAAGCCGATCAGCTCGGGGACGCGGGCCAGGGCCCTGCTGACCGGGCTCGGATCGCGGCCCGCGCACTCGGCCTCCTCCTTGCTCATGATCCCGCGGCGGATGGCGGTGCCGCCGATCCAGTGGAAGGGCTCGGGCGGGACCCACTGCGGGGAGGGGTCGACGATCGCCAACCGTGAGTGCTCGTCGCGGCGGTCGAGGGCGAGTGAGGCGAGCACCCGCCCGACCATGGCCGAGGGGCCGACTCCGTTTCCGGTGAATCCGGCCGCCGCGAAGGCCGACCCTCCCCGCAGCGGCCTGACGATGGGCAGGTGGGTCGGCGAGACGTCGATCGGCCCGCCCCAGGCATGGTCGATGCGACGGCCCTCCAGCGACGGGAAGTAATGGCGCAGCCGCTCGCTCGCAAGCTCGACGACCTCGCGGTCCAACTCGGCGCGGCCATGGAGCCGGCCGCCCATGGAGATGCGACCGCCGCCGAGGCCGAAGGCGATGCGACCGTCCGGTGTGGTGCGGAAGTAGTGCAGCATCGTGCGGCAGTCGGTGATGCACTCACCGCCGGTCCAGCCGATCTCCTCGAGCACGTCGGGCACGGGCTCGGTGAGGACGATGTGCGAGGAGGTGATCGTCAGGCGGTGACGCAGGGGCCCGTGGCGCCCCGCGGCAGCGCCGCCCATCGCCAGCACCGCGGCGCGAGCCCGCACCCGGCCCGCTGCGGTGCGAGCCTCGACACCGCCGCGGAAGGCGCGCAGAGAGCGCACGGGGCTGTGCTCGTGCAACCCCACCCCGGCGCCGATCAGGCGCTCCCGCAGTCCCAGAGCCAGCCTGGCCGGCTGAACTGTGGCGGCATCCGGGTAGAAGGCTCCGCCCCGGAAGGCCGGCGAAGCGCAGCGGGCCGCAACCTCTTCTTCATCCAGGGCCCGCACCGCGTCCTCGGCGCCCACGGCGCGGCAGGCGTCGAGGACCTCCTCCCACGTCCTGTCGTGGGCGGGCGCGGTGGAGACCTGGAGGTACCCGCCGTGGCGGTACCACGCGTCCACCTCCTCGCTCTCGCAGAAGGAACCGATCGAAGCCCCCGCGCGCTGCGAGGCGCGGGCGACCGCCAGCGCCGCCTCGTCGCCCCACCGCTCCCGCATGTTGGGCAGCGAGAACCACATCACGTTGCAGAAGCCGCCGTTGCGCCCGCTCGGCCCGCGCCCGCAGCCGTCGGCCTCCAGGAGGATCACCCGCGCCTCGGGCTCGAGCACCTTCACCTCCCAGGCGGCCCACATCCCCGTGTAGCCGCCCCCGACCACCACCACGTCGGCGCTCTCCTCCGACCCGAGGGGCGCGGCGGGCTCGACCTCGCCCGCCTCCTCGAGCCAGTAGCCGTGGGGCGTGTGCTTCATCCTCCAAAGTGTCCACCACCAGCAACATCGGCAAGCGTAGACTCGGCTCGATGGCCGACCGGGGTCAGGATTCGACTCCCTACGTCGACGCTCTGCTCGCCTACGCCGCGCGCGAACTTGGGCGCTTCCAGGTGCCCGGTCACAAGGGCGGCCTCGGCGCCGACCCCGCCCTGCGCCGCCTGGTCGGCGACACAGGCCTCCGCAACGACGTCCCGTCGATCACCGAGGGAGTGGACGTCGGTCCCGAACCGACGCCGTTCCAGCAGGGGCAGATTCTCGCCGCCGAGGCCTGGGGCGCCCGGCGCACCTGGTTCCTGATCAACGGCGCCTCGCAGGGCAATCACGCCGCTTGCCTCGCGCTCGCCCACAGCGGCGACAGCATCGTCGTCCAGAGGAACGTCCACTCCTCCGTGATCGACGGCCTCGTCCTGAGCGGCATGAGGCCGAGCTTCGTCGCGCCCGAAGTTGATCCCGAGCTGGGGATCGCCCACTGCATGACCCCCGAATCGCTCGCAGACGCCCTGGACGCGAGCCCGGACGCCTGTGGCGCGATGGTCGTCTCTCCCACCTATTTCGGCGCCTGCGCGGACATCGCCGGCCTGGCGGCGGTCGCCCACGAGCGCGGGCTGCCGCTCGTCGTGGACGAGGCCTGGGGTGCTCATTTGCGGTTCCACCCGGACCTCCCGCGCGACGCGCTCGCCTGCGGCGCCGATCTGGTCATCTCCTCGACCCACAAGATCGTCGGCAGCCTCACCCAGGCGGCGATGCTGCACCTGGGCGAGGGCGATCTGCTCGACGAGGCCGTGGTGGATCGCAGCGTCAGCCTGGTCGAGTCGACGAGCCCGAGCGCGCTGCTCTCCGGGTCCCTGGACGCAGCCCGACGCCGCGCCCGGGTCCACGGCGGCGAGCTGCTCGATGCCGGCCTGCGCGAGATCGCCAGGACCAGGGAGGCGATCGCCTCGATCCCCGGCCTCACGGTCGTCGGCGAGGAAATGACCGGCCGGCCCAGCGTCGCGGGGTGGGACCCGATGCGGGTGGCGATCGACGTGCGGGGGACAGGAGCCAGCGGCTACCGGCTGGCCAGGGTCGCCTTCGAGAGCGAGGGGGTGGACCTGGAGCTGCACTCCGAGAACGTCGTAGTCGCCATCTTCGGGCTGGGCGAGCCGGCGGAGAGCGCCGGGGAGCGCCTTGTCTCCGCGCTGCGGGCTGTCGTGGGCAGGCTGGAGGCCGAAGGAGAGGCGCCGCAGGAGCCGCTGGCGCCGCCGCCGCCCTGGGGGGAGCTGGAGATGACGCCGCGCGAGGCATTCCTGGGCCCGCAGGAAGTGGTCCCCTTCGAGGAGGCCGGGGGACGGATCGCCGCCGAGTCCTTGGCCGCCTACCCGCCCGGAGTCCCAAACGTGCTCCCCGGGGAGCGGCTGACGCGCGAGACGCTCGACTACATCAGGGAGAGCGTCGCCCATGGCGGCCACGTGCGAGGCAGCAGCGACCGCGAGCTGAGGACGCTTCGGGTCGCCCGTTAGGCTCCGCTTCCGATGGCCACCTTCGACGCGCTCGCCGACCTACCGCTCGCGGTCGACGGCTACGAGCTGGAGGGATTGCAGTTGCAGACGCCGGGGTTCGAACGGCTCTCCACCGTGATCCACCTGAGGGGCGGGGGCGAGGAGGGCTTGGGCGAGGACGTCACCTACGAGGCGCTCGACCACGTCGCCCTGCAGGACGCCGGGCCGACGCTCGACCTCACCGGGCACGCGACCCTCGGCGAGTTCTGCGAGTTCATGGGCGGGGTGGACACCTTTCCCGCCGAACCGGAGCGCGAGGTCTCGCGACGCTACCGCCGCTGGGCGTTCGAGGCGGCGGCGCTCGACCTCGCCCTGCGCCAGAGCGGTCTCGGGATCGCGGAAGCGCTGGGACGGGAGCCCCGGCCTGTCAGGTTCGTCTGCTCCATGCGGCTCTCATCCGGGGAGGACGAGCCATCGTCGATCGAGCCGTTGCGCGGCAAGCTGGACGCCTACCCGACGCTTCGCTTCAAGCTCGACCCGACCAACGACTGGACCGACGAGCTGATCGCCGAGCTGGTGAGGACGGGAGCGGTCGACTCGCTCGACCTGAAGGGCTTCTACAGCGGGACTGCCGTCGGTGTCGAAACCGACCCTGACCTCTACCGGAAGCTGATCGAGGCCTTCCCCGAGGCTTGGTTGGAGGACCCGGACGTGAACGAGGAGACGAGGCCGATCCTCGAGCCGGTCCGCGACCGGCTCACCTGGGACGCGCCGATCCACTCGATCGCCGACATCGAGGCTCTGCCCTGGAGGCCGAGGATGGTGAACATCAAGCCCTCGCGGATCGGTGGCCTGCGAGATCTCTGCGAGACCTACGACTGGTGCGACGAGCAGGGGATCGGCGCCTACGGGGGCGGGCAGTGGGAGCTGGGCGTCGGCCGCGGCCAGATCCAGGTCCTCGCCTCGCTCTTCCATCCCGACACTCCCAACGACACCGCGCCGCGCGGATACAACGACGCCGAGCCGCCGCCGGGGCTGCCGGTCAGCCCGATGGAGCCGAAGCTGGCCGAGGTGGGATTCCGCTGGGCTGCTTGAGGGGCCGGGTGTCCCTCGCCCCGACAAATGGCGGTCTAATCAGACCGCCATTTTGAGTATCCGCCGGTTCGAGGGACACCCGACCCCTGTTCAGCCGACCGATCCCCTTCTTCGGCCGACCGAATTCGCCCATTCGGTTAGGTTGAGCGATCAGACCAC